>PYJC01000103.1 GCA_003635255.1 Candidatus Poribacteria bacterium
GAAGAACTTATGCAGCTTGACGAGGAAGAAACAGAAGAATATGAAGCCACCGTTGAAGCCGCGAATAAGGCGATACGTTCAAACCCTAAAGATACCCAAGCGTACTATAATCGCGCTGTCGCGCAAAACAACCTCGCCAATTTTGAGGATGCTATTAAGGACTGCGATGAAGTAATACGCCAAAAACCAGAATTCGCTGAGGCTTATGGTGGGAGAGCCTTCGCTAAGGACAAACTTGGACACACGGAAGCCGCTATTGCAGATTATGACGAAGCCATTCGACGCAAATCAGACTATGCTGAGGCGTCCTTCAATCGGGGCCTCATAAAGGCTCAACTTGAGCAATATGAAGCCGCCATCGTCGATTGCAACGAAGCCATTCGACTCAACCCAGAGGAGGGGCTATTCTACTTTACTCGAGGCTTTATAACTGCCACGCTTGCCGGAGAACCTGACAAGGATAACATTGAAATCTATGAAGATGTTATTGCTGATTATGATGAAGCCATTCGACTTGAGCCAGATTTCATGCCAGCGCATTTCAGTCGGATTGCGACGAATGCCACGCTTGACAGGGGGGATGCCGCTCAAGCAAGTATTGAAGAAATGCTCCAACTTGAAAACCCTTTCACAGAGATAGTCAATATGGAAGATAGAGCGGGTATATTCGATATGGAAGATATGGAAGATGTGGAAGACATAGATACAGATCTGATAGAGATTATAGATACAAAAAATATAGAAGAGAAATAATCAATATTCCAATAGCATCATACGGATGCGAAATTTGATTTACGGAAAAGGAAAGGGTTACCATGAGACTGGAAGGAAAAGTTGCGATTGTCGCGGGTGCTGCTTGGGGTGGCATTGGTGCGGCGACCGCCTATAAGTTCGCTTGTGAAGGTGCGAAAGTCGTTGTGAATACGCGCCGCCGAGAGGAAAAACTTGCTGAAACCGTCCAGCGTATTCAAGATGCTGGCGGAGAAGCGGTCGCGGTTATGGGTGATGTCGCTGATGAGTCAACCTGGCAGGCACTCGTTGATACTGCTTTATCAAATTACAGAAAAATAACGACGCTTGTCCACAACGCGGCGCACTCTTATACCAAAAAAGCGATTGAATTCACGATGGAAGAGTGGAACGAAAGCCTCGGAGTGACGCTCGGTGGACCGTGGCTCGGCGCAAAGTATTGTATCCCAGAAATGATTCGCAATGGTGGTGGTGCGTTGGTCTTTATCTCTACTGTTAATGCCACGATTACGAATCCGGGGTTCGGACTTTATGGTGCTGGAAAAGGTGGCTTGAACGCATTGACCCGGAGTATCGCGCTCGATTACGGTAGAGAAGGTATCCGTGCGAACGCTATCGCCCCTGGTCAAATTGTTGGAGAACGCGGTGAAGCTTCTCTCGCTGAAGATGATTTGGAGGAACAAGCCTCGCGGGACTGCTACCCGATTGGACGCTACGGGAAACCTGAAGATATTGCCAACGCCGCACTCTTCTTAGCATCCGATGAGGCAGATTTCGTGACCGGTATTGTCCTGACGGCAGACGGCGGCTTGACGCTCCAATCCCCAGAAGCACTCGTACGTCCGTCTTTCCGCCTCCGCTGGAGAGACGATATTCTGGTGCCACAATCGAAAGAGGATGCATAGAACAAATTCCCTTTTTTTCAGGAGACAAAACAATGTGTGGACGATTCACCCTTGCAAGCAACCCCGAAGCGTTGCAGCAAACTTTCTTTAATTTCGATGTTCCGACCAACCTGTCCCCGCGCTACAATATCTCACCCACACAAGACGTGGCTGTTATTGCCAATACACCAGCTGATACGGAGATACAGCCAGAAATGGGACAGGTAGCATTCTTTCATTGGGGACTCATTCCGTCTTGGGCGAAAGACCCGAAGATCGGAAATAGGATGATTAACGCCCGTTCGGAGACTCTCGCAGAGAAACCGTCTTTCCGAAGTGCCTATAAACGTAAACGATGTCTCATCTTGGCAGACGGCTACTACGAATGGAAACAGGTACCCGGGGACAGACGTAAACAACCGGTCTACAT
Organism: Candidatus Poribacteria bacterium; assembly: GCA_003635255.1. Lineage (GTDB taxonomy): Bacteria > Poribacteria > WGA-4E > WGA-4E > WGA-3G > WGA-3G. The sequence continues at coordinate 2,065 of PYJC01000103.1, forward strand.
CCGTCTTCAATCGCAAAAACCCTTCGCATTGGCAGGGTTATGGGAGGTATGGCAGGCAGAAGGGATGGATGAACCGATCCGTTCCTGCACGATTATCACATGTCCACCTAACGATCTATTAGAGAAAATCCACCACAGGATGCCCGTGATTCTGCCGCAAGATACCTATGCGGAGTGGCTTTCACCAGATGAACGACCCGCGGATGTCCTTCAATCCCTTCTTGTCCCGTATTCCGATGAAGAGATGGAGGCGTACCCCGTATCAACGTTCGTCAATCGTCCGACAAACAACTCACCAGAGTGTATCGCGCCTTTTTAATTTTACCTTGCGGAGAAACAATGTGCGTTTGGACTTTGGCGTGCGTCCCTCATATCCGCTCTCCAAATGTAAAGCAAAGATAAATTATGCCATTTAAAGCATAATTTCATTACGAACTACGGGTTTGGGACTCACGAACACCTCCTAACTGACAACTGGTAACTGGTAACTGATAACTGATAAAGGAAAGGAATTATGTCAAAACCGAGTAAAGATCAGATGCTCCACATGTATCGCAAAATGGTAGAGATCCGTCAATTTGAAGAAGCCGCTGGAACGCTATATCAGAGCGGTCAACTCCCCGGTTTCTTACATCTCTATATCGGTGAAGAAGCCACAGCAGTAGGCGTTTGTGTCCACCTGCAAGATGATGACTATATCACGAGTACACATCGCGGACACGGTCACCTGATAGCTAAAGGCGGCAAACGGGACCGGATGATGGCGGAGCTCTTCGCGCGTACGACCGGTTATTGTAAAGGTAAGGGCGGTTCAATGCATATCGCCGATAAAGAGACAGGTATTTTGGGTGCCAACGGTGTTGTCGGGGCGGGGATCCCGCTCGCGGCGGGTGCCGCACTCTCTGCGAAACTCCGCGGTACGCAGCAGGTCGCCGTGTCCTTCTTCGGCGACGGTGCGACGAACCAAGGCGTATTCCATGAAACGTTGAATCTCGCCGCTGTGTGGGAATTGCCTGTCGTTTTTGTCTGTGAGAACAATCGGTTCGGTATGGGAACGCCGCAACACGAGCATCAACGCGTAGAGGATATCGCCATCCGTGCCCCATCCTACGATATACCAGGTGTTACCGTTGACGGAAACGATGTACTAAAGGTCTACGCTGCTGCAGACGAAGCCGTCACCCAGGCACGCGAAGGCGGTGGACCGACGCTTCTCAACTGCGATACTTACAGGTTCAGAGGACATCATATCGGGGATCCGGGGACTTCCTATCGCGATCGCGAAGAGGTCCAAGAACAGGAACGCCTACGCGACCCGATTCGCCGACTCGCGACAGTTCTCACTGAAGAAGAAGGTGTGAGTGAAGACGAACTCACGGCACTTGAAACGGAACTCGCGAACGAACTCGAAGCGGCACTTGAGTTCGCCAAAAACAGTCCGGAACCGCTGCCCGAAGATGCCCTGAATGACGTTTACGCTGGCTCCATCCAACCATAAACAACTAATTCTGGGTAAATGTAGGCGCGGTTTTCAACCGCGCCGGCATCAAACCAGATAACACGGAGGTTTAAACATGGGGCGCGCAACTCCGACAAGCGAAATGTCGCCATCAGAACTCGCGGAATGCCGAGAAAACCTCAAACGTCAATGGGAAAATCGTCAAGTTGACGAAGAGCTGCTCCAACGCGCCTGGGAGACGGCGCGTCGTCTCGCCATCGTACTTTATCGCGACTTTGGGGCAACGAAAGTTGCTGTCTTCGGCTCCCTCACTGAACCGAAACGGTTCAGACAAAATTCAGACATCGATATCCTTGTCTGGGGGGTCTCATACGACAAATGCCTGGACGCGCTCTGGGAAACAAAGGGCTTGGATCCTGAATTTAAAATAGATATTATCAATTTTAAATCCGTTGACCGTTTATTACGTGAGCGGATTCTAAGCCAAGCTATCCCTATTGATAAAGCCGGAACGGACGCTCTCACACTGGTAAACGCATCGGACCGAGAAAATGGAGAAACTTACAGAGTGAATCGCGACGAACTTATTCAACGTATCACTGATGAACGGAGAAAAATAGACCGGACTATTGGAAGCATCATGGAACTTTTGCAAGAAATTGAAGTAGCCACGCCTCACCACAGAAAATTTTTTGAAGAGTTAACTGCCAAAAAACTCGCTGAGGTCTACAGCGGCATAGAGAGAATTTTCGAGCGGATCGCTAATGAAATTGATAAACAGTTGTCTAAGGGTGAACGGTGGCATACCGATTTGCTCACACAGATGACAGAACGGCATCCGGAACGTCCACCTGTGATTTCCGAGGGTACCCAGCAGAGATTAGAGCAACTTCTCAAATTCCGTCATAAGGTTAACAACATCTATGGCGATGAATTGATTTACGAAAAAGCCGAAGCACATGCGAAGTCAATTACGGAACTATTCACAACGGTTTCTGAAGATTTAGACACGTTTATCAGTTTTTTAAGCGAAACCCACGAGTCAGATGAGAAACCATGAACTCCCCAAATCACATGGTGTTACATGGAAATCTATCGCCATCACGCTCGTGCTGATTCCGTTTAATTTCTACTGGATCATTGCGGGCGAAGTCGGACTCGTCGGTTATGCATTGAATACATACGCGGTACCCTTTTATAACGTCGTCTTCGTCGTCTTCGCTTTCACCCTTCTCAACCTCACCGCTCGCCGCCGCTTATTCACCGATGCAGAACTTCTTACAATATACATCCTACTCAGTACCGCCTGCGCCTTCCCATCCATCACGCTAATGACGATTCTCGTCACAACCGTCGGACACGCCTTCTGGTTCGCAACCCCTGAAAATGAATGGAAGCAACTCTTCTGGGATTATCTCCCGAAATGGCTGCTCGTAGACGATCCTAAGGTCTTGGCAGGCTACTATATCGGTGAAACCAACCTCTCTACGCTGGATATTCTCAGCACATGGATAGTACCAGTGCTCTCGTGGGCAGCGTTCATGACAATCCTCGTCCTCGTGATGTTGTGTATCAATGTTATTTTACGGAAGCAGTGGGTAGAACGCGAACGGCTTGCTTACCCAATCACTCAGATTGCGTTTCACGTCACACATAACACAAAATCGCTGTTTTCGCACCGTATCACGTGGCTCGGCTTTGGCATCGCCGCAGCTATCGCTATTCTCAACGGTCTTAGTTTCCTATATCCGACACTCCCTACCTTGCCGATTAAGCGGATCGGGGGTTGGCGAGGATTCGGACACCTGTTCACAGAAAAACCGTGGAACGCCATCGGGGGTATCAGTATGTCTTACTACCCATTTGTCATCGGACTTGGACTGTTGATGCCACTCGATCTCTCTTTCTCCAGTTGGTTTTTCTTCATCTTCTACAAGGCACAGTTAGTATTTGCAAGTGCTGCCGGACTGTCCAGTCTACCGGGATTCCCGTACATTGATAGACAATGCTTCGGTGCCGCGATCGGGATTTTCATCTCCGTTTTAGTCTTGAATCTCCGTCATTTCCGAGGTGTGTTCCGCATCGCACGTCACCGTACCGGCGAAGATACCGACGAACCGGTCTCCTATAGGTTTGCATTGTGGGGTATCGTTGTAGGACTCGCGTTTCTGTTTATTTTCTCCAGACGTATCGGCATGTCTTTCTGGCTGATACCACTGTTTTTCGCGATCTATTTCATCATCGTCTTGGTACTAACGCGGATGCGCGCGGAACAAGGGTTCCCCGTGCATGCGATGGAGAACATGCCGAATCACCATATCCTCGTTGACGGTTTCGGTACACGGGCGTTGGGAACAAACAACCTCGTCGCCTTGACGCTCTACCGCTGGTTCAATCGGAGTTACACGAGCAATCCGATGCCGCACCAATTAGAAGGCTTCAAACTCTCAGAACGTTCGGGAATCTCAACAAAACGCTTGTTCTTCGCGCTATTAGGCGTTTCAGCGTTTGCCGCCGTGATGGTATTTGGCGTTATCCTCTATCTTTTTTACACCTACGGTGCTTTGAATATGAGTGGTAGCAGCAGTTGGTCAACAGGTTTCGGTGGACGCGTCTTTAACGGATTGCAACGTTGGCTCTATTACCCCACGGAACCGAATTTCTACGCCACCGGCGGTATCTTTTTCGGGCTGCTTTTTTCGACGCTCCTGATGTTTATGCGGGCGCGTTTCTTCTGGTGGCCCTTCCATCCGATCGGGTTCGTCGTCTCCAGCGATTGGGGGATGCGGTACTTGTGGAGTTGTATGCTGGTAAGTTCGATTATCAAGTGGAGCGTCTTGAAAATTGGAGGTCCGAGAGCATCGCAACAATTGGTGATGTTCGCCATTGGGTTGATGTTAGGCGATTTCACTATTGGGGGCATCTGGAGTCTCGTCAGTGTTGTCACACAGCAGCCGATGTACAATTTTTGGCCATAGAACGAGATGATATCTCCGCGTACTCGTTTGATTTTAGAGTGTCTTAATTTGAGAAATTGTTAGAGATGTGCTATAATTTAATATCGGTTGGGAAGATATACTGAAATGGATTTTGACGGTTCAGTGCGTCTTGCCGAAATTCATTGGTATCAAGCTGACAATATCGGTAAGAGAGAATTTAAGATTAAACTCCCGTTTCTTGATTAAAGATGAAGAAAAAAGAGAATCAATTTCCGCAATTCGGTCTGTGTCTTAATAACGAAGGATATGCCGCTTCCTTTGAAGTAGGGAAAGTATATCGTGTGATTCAGGATGACGAAGCAGCATCTCACGGTTATATTCGCGTTATAGACGAAAGCGGAGAAGACTACACTTACACTGCCAACCGTTTTCACCTCATCCAACTGCCGGCTACTGTTGAAAAGGCGTTGTTGGCTGTGTTCCAAGCATAGAACCTAAAGGAGAAACATATGACACAAATAAACCAAAATTTACTGGAACAACTAAAGGCGTTAAAGTCAAAACACGATTGGATAGGGATCTACAAGAAATTTCAGCCGATAACACAATTACCCCAGAATGATTCAATCTGGAATAACTCCCAGATCTTAAGCGATATTGGATTCGCATGCGCGAAGTTGGCAGAAACAGGACCAAAAGAATTGTCATCGTTCAGAGATCAAAACCGCAAGAATGATTTTTTGAAACAACAAGCGGAATACCGCAAACACGCAGTATTAACCAGAAAACGCTGCATTGAGATCGATCCTAGGAGTGCGGGCTACCGATCGGATCTCGCTTACACGTATTACCAAAACATTAATGAGTTAATTCAACCACGCGGCAGGCGCGACGGAAACCTAAGAAAAGAAATCGAGGATTTTCTCAAAACTATTGATAAAACCCTTGATCTTCAACCAAATCGCGTTCAAGACTTGTATCGTAAAGGACGCATTTTAGCTGATGTTCTGCCGAACCAAATATTGTGGAGTAGATCCTACGAAGATTACGGAGATTTCACAGAAAAGTCAAAAAAAGCCGATGAATTGCGCGAGCAAGGTATCTGTGCCCTATTAGCCGCTAAAGAATTATGGGAAAATCTATGGGATGAATCTTTACGTAAAAGACATCGGAAGGACTATATCAAATCACTTTATTTACTTAGTCAAACTTACTACAATAAAATCAAGCAAGATTGGGATGAATCCGTATTTACTTTAAATTTACGTCATGATGTTCCATCTAACCAGCAAGTTGCTGTTAATCGAACTGATGAACAAAACATAGACCAAGCAATACTGATGATTAAGGGATGCTGTGAGACTGACTGTCCTCCAGGACTTAGACAAAATGTAAAACAGACACAACAAAATTTGGAAAAACTAGCATCTTGCAACGGTGTTGAGGAAGGCACCTACAAGCTATATTGGATTGGTAAATTCTTCTTCGCGAAGTACTGGATACTTAGTGGTAATGGTTTAAAGGAAACTCCTGATGCCATTGAAGCACGTGAGATTGCGGAACGTTACTTGCAAGCAGCCCTAAAATGCCAATGGTCCCCTGAACAAGTAAATCAACATAAATTGTTCATCGCCGAACGTCTCGCTCGTATTTTTATCAGTAAAGGGAACCACAATGAGGCAATCTCTATAATAGAAGAAAATACCCAAAAGCTGAGCTTGGAGTATGCTGATTCCTACGTACTTCACACTTGTGCACTGGCCCTATTGAAATCCGGACGAATTTCGGCATCTCAGAAAATTTTAGATATTGCGGCAAAATCCAAAGGAAATATACATATATGGTCAACACATTTTCTGATGGGTTGTACCTATCTTGAGGAAAATCAGCTCGAAAGCGCAAAGATACAACTTGATCTCGCACATCAAGAAGCCTCACGAGTTGGTAAGAAGAATATAGACTCACTTCTTATAGGGAAAGCATCTGTAGCTTATAAATCTGCGGATGTGCTTAAGGCATTGAAATTTCTTGAGGAGGCAAAAAGACTTAACCCAAACAGAATTTCAACCAGTGAACGCATACGGAAATGGCAACAAAGCGAAGCATAAACCCACTTAGAAATTGCACTCCACTAAAAAAGAAACAACAATGTTGTAGTGAATTTTAGAGAAAAATTGGATTTGAAACATAAATGTAATACACTCGATCTACGACTTAATGTCAGGTGAACAAAATCACTTAATGAAGTGCCATCGCTTATTCAGACCACAATTTCGCAAAGTTAAGATAAGTTTTGTCTCTCAAATTCGGCAGGAGTCAGATACCCTAACGCCGAGTGAGGACGTTTCTGGTG
>PYJC01000104.1 GCA_003635255.1 Candidatus Poribacteria bacterium
CTGAGACATCTGACCTTGCTTGAGACGCACCTCTGCTAAAGCCACTTCAAGCGAGGCTACAGTCGCTTCGGTTGAGGCATCTAACGTCTGCTGAATCACTGACGCATCCGCGCATCTATCATAGCCAAACGCTGACAACAAGCCACGATCCGGGCGAACTTTACTCTGGATTTCAGACACCGTCTCGGCACCCGATAACATCCCTAACACCACGAAAACTAACTTGTCTGTCGGACGATACACAACTGTTTTCTGCGGAATGTTCACCAAGTCATGGAGTGGCTGAAATACTTCACGAACCCGCAACACCTCACCCAGGGCACACAACGGAGCCTGAGGGGTTGGAATCCATTTTTTCCGATTGTGCTTTTTCCGTTTTCCTGCTATACTTCTTTTTGCCATTGAGACCTCCAAAAAGGTTAGGTTATCTATATGATAACCTTTTGAACGTCTCAATGGCACATCTTTTCTACATTCACACACCTTTCAAACAAGAATGACATTACGCTTTCATTGGACAAAAACAAGGAAACTAACAGTTTGTGGTACATTCGGTGCGGATGAGGTCGAACAGCTCACGCGGCACCTCGAAAAAGATGTCAATCTCAATCTCACGTTCAAATCTTTCTATCGTCTTTCCAATCCGGGTTGCGATCCGCTTGGCACTGCGGCTTGGCACAGATTCAGAAAAGATGATCAATGCATGACGTGTTTCAGCGTTCTGCAGAATTTTCGCGACGGTTTTGTTTTGAAAGCGGTTCATGTTCACTTTCCCGTCGTACAGAAATATCTCGCCGTTTTCTACATTTTCAAGCAGATCCAGCCGCTCGTCTACATCTGTTTCTCTAATATGCATGATTGGGTTGCTCCTTTTGGTCAGTTACAAGTTTGCCTCACAGTGAGAGTTACTGGTTACTTCAATACACCCGCAGCTGCTTTTTGCGGAGTCTTTCGCGCTCGGCGTGTTCTTCGTCTAATAACCAGTAGCGCGTGATCTGATACGCTTTCTTCTGAATCGCGCGTGCCGTCCGGTGCGGGAATTCAAGACAAAGTGAATCTAACGACATCTTCTTCCGCAGGCACCGCCGCAATGCTCCTATCTCTACTTCTGTCCATCGCTGCTTGTTGGATGCTGGCATCTTGACGACCGGACGCACGCGTATCCCTTGCCGCACGACCAACCAAGACAGTCGGGTTCTGCACACACCCGTAACGGCTTCTATGTCTTCCAACCGCCAGTCTGCCATCCGAAACTTGACGATCTGCGCGACCGTCGCGGGATCGTCCTGTGGGAACACCGGATCCGGCTTTTTCAGACCCAACGTCCGCCGCCGTGCTGCGATCGCTTCCACCCCACGCTTCGGTATATACGGCTGAATCTCTTTCGAGATCATACCCTCCGAGACGCACTTTTTCAGAATACCATCTTCTTCAGGTGTCCAAGAGTTTTTATAGCGTTTCGGCATCTTTATGCTTTCCTCTACTGGTAACTGGAAACTGGAAACTATTCCCCCAGTGTCGCGTTGGTATCGATTTCGGGTGCGTCCGGGAAAACGTAATTTCTGTAAGCGATGAGCTGCTGGATAAAATCGGTGAGCAGCGCATCGTTACGGAACGTAAAGCGTGAAGCGAAGTCTGCACCCGGCACCTTACAGATCATTTGCACCTCGCTCGGTGCGTCGCCCTCACCGGTGGCGGCGATACTGATACCGTCTCCGATGGAGGCCGCGTCCGGATTGTCAAAGTGGTGTTTCTCAAATCCTTTTCCTTTACCGTTCCCGTTATATTTGTGCATTTGAAAGTACCTCACAATCAGGGCATAAGCCGTCAGGCAGCGCGTCTGGGTTGAAGTCTTTCGGCAGCCGATCGTCATCTATCTCAGACAGAAACTCGTCTGCACAGACAAGGGTGTGATCGTCGGTCATGTTCAGCATGATCTCGCTGCAACCGGTGCATCGCTTGTGTCCTGTTGGTAAAATAAAAATTTCGTGTAGCATAATAGTTGTCAGTTACCAGTTACCAGTTACCAGAAAAGAGCACTCTTAACTGGTTACTGGTTACTGGCCACTGGTTACTGTTTTCGCGGGCATACAAGGATACAGTCTTGGGATGCGCCGACCTGCTTGCCGTTGTTCTGTAGCCGGAACCCCTGTTTCTTTAAATGTACACCGGTGGGCGAGTTCCACAGCTGTAGGAAAATCGCTGTCAGTGAAACCCAACAGTCACCAGTTGGTGAGATCCCGCCTTCAGAGAAAAGTTTCATATTCCTGTATCTGCTAAGATTTTCAGCATAAAGATTTTCAGCGTGCATCGTATCCGTTCCTGTAATTGTTGATAACTCATGAAAAAATTGTTGATAACTCAAGTCAAAATTAGCGAGTAAAATTCCCATAACGCCATGCAAAATTCCCATAACGCCATGCAAAATTCCCATAACGCCACCCCTTATCTTTAAGTAGTAATTTAACCCACTGGTTACAAGGGTTCGTGAAAAGGGCGTTTTCTTTATATAAGCTGCTCTTATATAATTAAATTTATATAAGGACCCCCAGGCCCCCAATTTACAACTAATCTTTGAAAACCGCGGATTCAACCACACGTTTCGCCTCCAAACACTTCTTAAAATACTCAAGGATAGCAGGGTTCATTACCTGACCACGATGGAAATCAGAAATCTCGCTCCATTGGTTTCCGTCGCGTTTCTCTATTATCTCTGTTTCTCGACTACATCTATAAAGCTTGTTCCGGCTATAGTAGTGTGTGCCGTCAAAATAACCCTCCCCATCAAATTCCAAGGTTTCCTTGCTCGGTGGCGGTGTTGATGTTGATGATGTTGATGTGTTGGGTGATCGACTGACGGGACGCGGATACGGCTTGGGATAGAGTTGAAAAATTGCAGGCTTGGATTTCGGGGTAAGCCTTTGTAGCATGCCTTGTTGCTCAAGAATTTTGATCATTTCCTGAAAATCTGCTAACTTCATCCGGCATTGTTTTGAGAGGTCGAGTAAAGTTGATTCCCATGTTTGTCCAGTGTTGTCTCTACCGGCTCTCCATTCTGAGCGTAACTTAAAGACAATCCACACCAACGCCGCTTTCCAAGGTATCTCACCACCAAAACAGCGTTCAAGAGGACCACCAGGCCCACGAGGCATAGAAAAGGTTAAAGGTTTACCGTTATAATCAACAGGGACTTGATCCTCGTCGCAGAGGTAATGCTGGATACGATAGCGGTAGCCCGCTGGATTTGATGTTTTTATCGTTTCAATCCAACCTTTCTTATCAAGGCTTGTGAGGACATCCCTGACATATCGGCGCGACATACCTCCAATTTCAGATAAGTAAGGCGTTGAAAGACACCATGATAAACCAGACGACCAGGTGCTGCCGTGATTTAGCATTAGCTGTACGATCGCTTCAGCACTCGTGACATTCCCATCCTCTAATTCTGAGAGAATAGAAAATTGTCCGCGCGGCACCGGCATCGTGTCTGTCTCGAACTCGTATGGAATAGGATAAACCCCTCCGAGTGGGAGATATAATTGTTGGCTCATTAGAAAAGTAGCCTTCTATCGCTGATAGACAGCAATATAAAGATGCAGTGATACAGATGCAAGAGAGTGCAAAAGCAGCACTGCATCTATTGATAAAAAAGTGGTATTGCAGCGACGTTTCGCTTCCCAAAAGGAGAGGAAACGTTTCAAACCATAGCATCACACTCTGCTAAAAGTGAGGGTTTGGAGAGGCATCCCTTCGGTGAAAGGGATTAGCAAGCCTCTCCTCGCCGCTGCTATGATTTTACGGGCACATAAAGTGACCGGGATAAACTGTTGCCAGCCCATCCAACAATAATTATACCCAACACTAAAAAAAATGTCAAGTACAACTATCTTTGCGTCCTATTACCCATCAGCTCCTATTACCTATCAACGTAGAAAACCATTTAACGATTTTTACGTTTAAGATATAATGATCGTAAATAGGACTTGCAATACCACTACTTCGTGGCTTGGTATTGCAAGAGGGCGTTAGGGCGGAAGTTTAGCGGCTCTTGCCCTAACCAACCCTCTATTTAGTCCATAGTATTATATATATGGACGATACCGAGCTTGCAGAACCACAAGAATTTGTAGTCTGCTGTCAGTATTATATCACACTATGGAAAAAACGCTACAAAAAAATTCACTTTTTTCAATTTTCTTTTATATTTTTATGTTTTCGCCCAAAATGCTTTCGCGTTTAATGCGTTCGCATAATTTGGTAAAACACAATTCTTGATAAGTATAACAAAAATTACTTATTTTTATCAAGTAAAAAGTTAGAGAAGTTAACAGTTGCCAGTAACCAGTATCCAGTTAAAGAGGGTTTATTCAGGTTTCCTCTCTTGTTACTGGAAACTGGCCACTGGTTACTGGTTACTATTAAATAAAATGGTCGTCAGTGAGATTCGGTCGTTGTATCGCGACGAAAACGACTTATACCGCACGGTGCTGAAGCGGATCTATGAGGAACGGGACGAAGATCGTGGACACTGGAACCTCAAGAAGATAGAATTCATCTTCTGTGAGCCGGAGTATCCAGTGCCGTCAGATGACATCCGGGTGGCGGTAGAGCCACAGAACGGTTGGTTGATTCCGCCGGCATGGGAATTTCAGAGCGAGGTATGGGCTTATGAACGGAAGCCGGTGGACGAGATGACGTACGATCATGATAGCGAAGTGATGGTTATAGATTAGTTAACAGTAACCAGTGGCCAGTCACCAGTCACCAGTAAAAGAAGTTTTCGATAGTTTGAGAGTCTCTTTCTGGTAACTGGTAACTGGTAACTGCCTTTTATTTTTTTATTGTGAAACAACAAAATTAGAGGCGTTCCGCCTATCCAGTCCCTAATTGTTGTTTAAACGTTTTAAATATATACCTTTTAAATTGTTTAAGGGTGCTATGAGACCACACCGCATCTACATTCCTGGACTTAAAGGTAAAAACTTTTGTGATTAAAGGTAAAAACTTTTGTGATTAAAGGTAAAAACTTTTGTGATTAAAGGTAAAAACTTTTGTGATTACAGTATATTAAAGGTAAAAACTTTTGTGATTAAGCGGATCGGGCTGTGGTGTATGGGCGTATCCCATGATTAAAAGTCGTAAAAGAACAGGATAAAGTCAAAAAGTGGGTGTTTTAAGGTTAAAGGTGAAAGGAATTGTGATTAAAAGTAAAGTTTTATTTGAAAACTTTTTACCTTTATTGTAAAATAGGGTAAAGGATGCCGATAAATCCGTAAAAAAGTGGCAAAACCGTTGCATTTTCTTTTCCTTTATTTTCAAACGGCGGAAAATCGAGTGCGCATCCCAAAAACGTATACCTTTAATCCCAAAAGTGTTCACCTTTGTTAAAGTTTCCAGTTTCCAGTTTCCAGTGGCCAGTTAAAGAGAGATAAGATTCAATTATGGGAAGCCCCTCTTTTCTGGTAATTGGAAGCTCGTAACTTCTAACATAGATTATGTTCCTAACACAAGTTCTTAACTGGTAACTGGCGACTGGTTACTGGTTACTCAAAAAAGGAACCCTATGCACCTTTTACAACGCGACGAATTCATTAAAGCCAGCCCAGCGATCCAGATTCAAGGAAACATCACCCACTTACAACGCCGCGCATGGAACGTCTTACTCGCGAACGCCTACGAGGAGCTACCGAATAAAGAGATGCATCGCGTCAGCGTTGCCGAACTCTCTGAAAAACTCGGTTTTAACAGCAGGAATCAAGAGCATCTTAAGGATATGCTCAAGGCACTGACCGAGTGCATCGTCGAATGGAATACTTTGGGGAAAGACAAGAATCAGGTCTGGGGCGTTGCCTCGCTGTTAGCGTCCGCAGAGATCGAAAAAGGTATCTGCACGTATGCGTTTGCCCCGCATCTGCGATTGAAGCTCTATAACCCGCGCGTTTACGCGAAACTTAACTTAAGGTTGCAGAACCGATTTTCGGATAGACACGCACTGATCCTTTGGGAACTCTGCTTTGACTATTTCGATTCTGCGCGCGATCAGGGCGAAACGCCGTTCATACCGCTCGAAAAGTTCAGGGAACTCATGGGGGTGGACGGTGATGTCTATCCAGCCTACAAAACGTTGAACCAGTGTGTCATCAAACCGGCGCTCAAGGAAATTAACGCGTTGACGAACTTTTTTGTCGAGGTTGAGCAGAAACGTGAAGGGCGTAAGATCGCTTTTTTGAAGTTCAAAATCTCGCGGTTAAAAGAACTACTGTCCGTTGAACCGTCCGTTGAACCGACACAGGAATCCTTGTTTCCGGATATTGAAGAGCTGCCCGCGCTGGCGAACGCTTTAGTCCAAGCCGGTGTCGCGCGGCGAGAGGCAGTCAGCATCGCGCACCAGGAATGGAAAGCCGTAGATGCGGAGGTATCCATGGAAGCCTACCAAGATTTTGAGGCATACGTTCAAGAGAAGATTGGGCTTGCGAAACAGGCGACGGGTGTCAAGAACATCGGCGGCTTCATCATCCAAGCCATCCGGGAAAACTATCAAGACCCTGCCTTCCAAGCGCAGTTGGCGGAACGCAAGCAGAAAGAACAGGACGGGATGCTCGATGCGCTCGAATCCGAGACTGTAGAGAAAAGGAACGCCCTGCTCCGCCAAGCCGTGCGCACCGACCCCGAACTCCTTGTGGCAGCCGTTGAGAAGATCGGATCTCACATTGTGCGGAAGCGGCTGGAAGATTATGCGTCTCTTGAAGAGGCGTACCGGGATGGCGGGATGGTCGCAGCGGAGCTCAACGCCATTCTCGCTGAAGAATTCTGTGTGGAGCTGCTCGCCCCGGTGTATGAGGCTTATGAGGCTGAGAAGGCGAGGATATTGAATAGTTAACAGTTGCCAGTGGCCAGTAACCAGTTAAAGAGGTGTGTTGTGGTAGTCACAGGAAAGGTAACCGCCACAAGAGGGTAACTGAAAACTGATAACTGGAAACTGGTTACTTGAAAAATATGAAAAAATTGACTTAATCTTATTTTTTATCGTATAATTAAAGCGTGAGGAAGATGTTATTCTCCTCTAACAAAAACAAAAACACCCGCGAGCACGTGCCTGCATTACGTTCTAAGGCGTAGGGAACCTTAGAAATAGGAATGCGATCGGCGCGTGTTTCGGGTTAAAGTCCTACCTTTTTATAGTTTCCAGTTTCCAGTTACCAGTTTCCAGGAAGAAAGTTGCGAAGTGTGCTAAAGTTTTGAAGTTAGCAACTTTACTAGAAGAAATCCGCAGAAATACCCTATCAAAGACCCCAAGCAAAAACACTTCTTTAACTGGCCACTGGTTACTGGTAACTGGTTACTTCTTTCCTTTACATTGATACCTATATTAAATCCCACTACACTATTTTCGGTTAAAGTCCTACCTTTTCCGCGCCTTTACCCTTCTCTTATTCACTTTTTTCAAAAATTATCTTGACAAATTATATATAAAATGGTTTAATTTCCGTTAAATCAAATAAAAATTGGTTTTAATCTTGACAAATATCGTTTTGATTTGTATAATTAAAGTAATAGGTCGTTATAAGGTGTTATTTTAACGGATGGGGTGTTCGGCATTCCAAAACGCGCCAGTCAAAAAAAACAGGTGCTGATGGTCTGATAGATGTCGTCCGAACGCGAAAGTAATTGTTTTTTACCCATTCATTATCCATTATTTTTAATTATTTTTAAAATTTATATTGACAAATTGAAACAAAAGTTGTTTAATTATCGTTAAATCAAAACAAAATTAGTTTTTATCTTGACAAATCTTTTTTTACCTTGTATAATTAAAGGTAAATGGTCATTAGATACGCTAATTTTTACGAAGTGGGGTGTTCAGCATGCCAAGACACATAGGTCCGAAACAGATACTAAAGGCTTGCCGGATGTCTTTTGAAGGTGTAGGCAACCGTGAAATTGCTGAAGCACTCGGATCCACTGAAGCGACAGTATCTAACTGGCGTAAGTTGGAGATATGGCAAGAATTCGAGGCGGAACTGATTGATGCATACAAACAGCAATTATTGAGCCTTGAAGAAGGTGCGATGCCTCTTGAAGAAAGCTCAGTCCCTTCGTAATTTTTAAGTGCTTTTAATGTACATGAAAGCGAGGATTGCATCCTAAGCATCCACGCAAAAAGGTTAGTTTATTGATAGTTGTCAGTTACCAGTGGCCAGTTAAAGAAATATATGATTCAATCATGGGGAAATACGCAGAAACGCCCTATCAAAGACCCCAAGCAAAAACAGCCTCTTTTCTGGAAACTGCAAACTGGAAACTCTTTTAGAATGGGTTTATTTCCCTGAATCCATTCGATTTGTTGAATGGAAGTTTCGCACGTGCGTGAAACTTAACACTTTTTTTATTTACATTTTGGAGGAAAATAACGCATGTCAAGTTTGAAAATGACATTTTCCTTAACGAGTTTAATTCTAATTTTCGCACTCGCGTTTGTCGCGATGCCAGCGATGGCAGCGGATGGAGGACCAACGCCGACTATTACGGAATATAGTGGTCTTAACGATCCGAACGTTGCTGCGAGCGCGACGAATGTAGCACACGTACAAGAGCGCGATGATTTTCGCCTGCTGGTTACGTTTGATGCGCTGGTAACGGGTACTATCGCTGCGTCTGATTTTGCTGTCAGTGTGGCGGAAGCAGTAGGTAAAGCGGCAGAAACAACCACTACTTCAGGTATTGGAACTGTCACCGCGATTACGACAGGTGCAAATGCCAATAAATCCTATATGGTGGAAGTCAATTTGGATAGCACTGCCTCTACAAGCCATACTGCAGGAGATTATAGTTTCGGATACATCTCCTTTGTCCTTAACCCAGATGTGGTTACTGGCAATCAAGCAGGTCATTCCACTAACGGGTTAGGAAACGTAAGGTCTACCGCACGGGAATTCACTAGTGAGTTGCCGAAAAATAACGATTGGACTGTAACCGCGACGCTTGGAACTGACGCACCTGAGATCGCAGATGGCAAGTTTACCGTACCTGACACTGGTAATAATACATTTACTGTGGAGTTCACGTTTTCTGGTGGCACAGGCGCGATTCCTGCGATTCCTGCGGATCAAATTCAGGTTATGAAAGAGGACGGAACAGCTGAAGGTGGCTTTTCGCCGAGTGCCCCTACCGCACAAGGTTTGGTTACTACCGTAACCTATACTCTTAGTTCCGGTGGTACTGCTGTTGACGCTCCTGTATTCATTGGTGTGAATCCTCTCTGGGCAAACGCAATGCCTTCCGGGGGTCTTCAGATTCCTGCGGCAGCACCCGTGACCCCTCCGACTCCTGATCCCATTGACCCGACAGTGGACATTTCGCTTGTGGGTATGATTGATGAAGCCGCAAGTACCTTTGAGGTGAAATTCACATTTGCGGAAGCAGTCGTGACTGGAGACGACACGGCAGCAGCTGTACCCGCTATGTTCACCGACGCTAATATCAGTATCACCCGAGATGCTGAGGGTATGATGGCATCTGATGCCTATGTGCAAGGCAATATTATCAGTATTGGTGGCGGTACGGGTTGGTTAGCAACGATTAATTATCGACTTGATGCTTTACCGCTGTATGTAGCGTTAAAAGATATTCCCGTATCCGCTACAACAATAGCAGGTATGGCTCCAGGAGCAGATGATCCAGATGCTTTAATGGTCGGTGGTACACCTGGTGTCACGCCTCCTCCCGCCAATGCGCCTGCGAAACCTGATGCGCCAATGGCTGCAACAAATGCTACCAATGACCTCATCATCGATGTCAGTTGGACGGCACCTGCCGATAACGGTTCT
>PYJC01000105.1 GCA_003635255.1 Candidatus Poribacteria bacterium
ATGTCTGGCGTGCGGGTTTCAACGATTCGGGTGTCTCACGGCACAATCGCGTTGTTGAGCGTCACACGTCTCGGTATGGTGCGTATTGGAAAAGTTATGACTTCGCGGGGAGTGCGGAGTCTCAGAACATCTTTACACATCCGCTTGATTTCACACATGACGGTGGCGAAATTATCTTTAATCTCCCCAACGGGTTGCAGGCATACTTACTGGTTGACGCGAATGGTGCCCGGTTGGACGACGCTCCGATTAAGATTGTTTCTAACCCTGCTGCCAATGATCCTACGGTACGGAACGGTCTCTCGTGTATTGGGTGCCATACGCAAGGCATGAAGAAGTTTACGGATAGTGTGCGAGCAGCAATTGAACAGGATGACAACCCACCGTATAACAAAGAACACGCACTCCGCCTTTATCCTGAGCAGTCGGTGCTTGATGCTCTGGTGGCAAAAGATACCGTTAGGTTCCAGCAGGCACTGGAAAAAATTGGCGGTCCGTTTGCGGATGACACCTCAAGACAGAGATTCTTCAAGCAACATGAAAACGAACCGGTTCAACGGTTTCATGAGTTATTTCAAACACCCTTGGATGCCTCGCATGCTGCTGCCGCAGTTGGATTGGAAACGGAGGCATTCCTCACACAGATCCGTGAGAAACAGCACCTGAAAAACTTGGGTCTACAAACACTTATAGATGTGAATGGCACGGTGAAACGGGATGCATGGACATCTAACTTTGACCAAGTGATTTCTGCATTGAATACCCCTGATAGTACCCTGCCGCCAGTTGTGCAACGTCCAGAACTCATCCCTGGAAAGTCTGCTGACATTCCAGATCCAAACCTTCGTGCAGCAATTGCAGAGACACTTGAGAAAGAGGGTACCGATACTGCTCCGATTACGCTTGAAGAGATGACCACGTTAACAACTCTAAGAGCAGGTAATAGAGACATTAAAGATTTAACAGGCATTGAGCACGCGATAAATCTGGAAGAGTTATGGATTTCAGGGAATCCTATAACGAATTTATCACCACTTGCCACATTGAAAAACCTTATCGGTTTAGCTGCTTGGGATATGGATATAGAAGATTTCTCACCACTCGCAGAATTAACAAATCTAAGATGGTTGGAATTGTTTAATACGCCAATATCAGACCTTTCACCACTGACACCCCTTACAAGCTTGAAAAGAATGACCCTCTATGGAACCGGAATAGAAAACCTTTCACCACTGGCAGGATTAACCAGCCTAACACGACTACAGATCGCTAACAATAAGACGCTATCGGATATTTCACCATTGGCAGGGTTAATTAATGTAGAATGGCTGGACCTTCACCGTTGCGATTCACTGTCTGATTTATCACCGTTGGCAGGGTTAACCCAATTAGAATATCTAAACCTTAACCACACCAGAAGAGTATCCGATTATTCTTTAGCACCGTTATCGGGTTTAACGGGATTAAGACGTTTACGGCTTGCCGAGAACAGGATCTCAGATATATCTCCACTGTCAGGGCTAATCAACTTGGTAAGGTTAGATTTACCCTGGAATGAAATAGTTGATTTATCACCATTATCGGGTTTAACAGGATTAAGAGAACTGTACCTTCACGCAAACAGGATCTCAGACGTATTTCCACTTTCAGAACTAATCAACTTAGAATGGTTAGATTTACGTGTAAATCAAATCGCTGACATATCCTCTTTGGATAGGTTAGCTGCACGGACATATATAAGTTGGCTAAAAAACCCCGGTGCACCTACAGAGGGCCCAAAAATAGAAGGTCCTTGGTTATGGGCACCGATCCCAGAAAAGCAACTTGACAACAGGACAGATTTGTTGTCAGAAGTGAGTGAGGGTGCTGTAACAGAACATCAGATCGCTACGAAAGGTGCAACAGAAGGAGAAGTAGTCGGAAATTATGAATGGACAGCTCATAAAATTTCTCCTATAGGTCTTGATGGTATTGTAAATAATATGTGGGAAATAATGCGTGCTTTTGGCTTGCCCGAAGAATATGAATGGTCTACGGAAGTTATGGTTGTCTACGGTTCCGTAATCTTAGATTCACCGCGGGAACAAAAAACAAGAATGTTTGTGGGTAGTGGAGGTCGCAACAAGGTTTGGCTAAATGGTGAGCTAATCTACGAGCAGTTAATCAGACCTACTGAATATGATTATTGGTCGGCCGATAGTGACGGTTTTCATCAGTATTTTCCTGTCACTCTGAAACCGGGAGCAAATGTCTTATTAGTCGCAGTTGGCAACGGGGGTGCCATTACGGGACACTTCGGTTTTGAAGAAGGCACAGAGTATACGGGAGTTCCCCCGGGTGCCGGCTTTACATTTTCTGCAACCCAAACAAGCCTTCTCGCTGGCGATACCTTTACGCTCCATCTCGACGCGGAAAACATTACCGAGTTAGCAGGATGGCAAGCGGATATTACGTTCGACCCCAATATCCTTGAAGCCGTTGAAGTCATCGAAGACGATTTCTTGAAGTCGAAAGGTGGAAATACCTTCTTCCAGGATGGCACAATTGATAACACAACAGGGAAAATCACTGATCTCTTTTCAGCTCGGATATCTGAAAGTGGCGTTAGCGGAACAGGCACATTACTATCGGTGACATTCAAAGCAAAAGCAGGCGGCGAAACACAAGTGACACTGGAAAATTTTGAGTTCAGTTCTATCAGTGGCGAGGTCATTCCTTCTGTTCCGCCCAACATTACCATAACTGTCGGAGAATATCCCGCTTGGGATGTGAATCAGGATGGCCGCGTAAGTGTTGCGGATCTGGTTCTTGTAGCAAAAGATTTGGGTTCCGGCGTTCCCACTAACCTGCGAACTGATGTAAATCGGGATGGAACTATTAACATCCAAGACCTCATCATTGTCGCACAATATCTCGGCGAGTCAGCCGCCGCTGCGGCACCTGCTGTTATCGCAATAAACAACGGAGAACTAACCCCTGAGATGATACAGGCATGGATAGCAGAAGCGAAAATTGAAAATGATGGCTCTATTGTCTTCCAACAAGGCATTGCCAATCTTGAGTGGCTGCTAACACTGTTCATCCCAGAAAAAACAACGCTGCTTGCCAACTATCCGAACCCATTCAATCCTGAAACGTGGATACCGTATCACCTTGCGAACCCAAGTGATGTGACAATCACTATCTATAATAGGCACGGCACTGTTGTCCGCCAACTGGATCTAGGGCATCAACGGGAAGGCTACTACACCAGCAAACCCCGTGCCGCCTATTGGGACGGCAGGAACGAAATAGGTGAACGTGTTGCGAGTGGCATCTATTTCTACCAACTCCAAGCAGATCATCGGTCCTTCCTGCGCAAAATGGTCATTCTCAAGTAGGAGATACAAAAATCCTACAGGAATCTTTATCGAAGCGGTGTTTATCCGCGAGTTCACCATAGGTGTCAATTTAGTGCCTTTTCCCCCGGCCCGGTAGGTTCGGTTTCAAACCGAACCGGACTTATTCCAACCGGCTCGTGATTTTTTATTTAGCGGAGCCCATGTTTGGCAAACGCTGGCACTGAAGGTTTTCGCGGGAAACCCGATGCGGTTTGAAACCGCATCTACCGGGCCTGGGGTCCAAGGCGGTTATTTTTTCTAAAATTGACACTTATGGGACGTGGAGAATAAACACTGGCACACACTCCCTGATTTGGATGGCGAGATTTATCTGAAATCGGCATCGGGGTTGGAAACCGCTCCTACTGCGGATGTCAACGGCGATGGTGTTGTGAACATTCTCGATTTAGTGCTTGTTGCGAATGCGCTCGGAGAGAAATCCCCTGATCTCAATGGTGACAGTATCGTCAATATACTTGATCTTGTGATTGTTGCCAACGCTTTTGGAAATCCTTAGATGGCGTTCCGTAAAGGAATAAGATATGAAGATAAATATGAGATATTTTCTGATAGTGCTTTGGTTATGTGTTGCAACAAGTGTTCATGCTGAAGAGTGGATGCCAGACCCTACGCTCCGCAAGGCTGTCCGGGAAACACTTGACATTCCTGCACATGTCCCTTTAACACCGGCACACCTTCAATCCTTAGGGCGTTTCGATGCGCCAGACAAAGGGATTGTCAATCTTACAGGCTTAGAACATGCAATTCATTGTCATGCCCTTATTCTGGAAGAGAATGAAATTAGCGATATATCGCCTTTGTCCGGACTCACGACACTTGCTTTTTTGGATTTGTCACACAACCAGATTTTTGACATTCGACCCCTTGCAGATCTCAGGGGGTTAGGTGGATTAAAACTTGCGAACAACCAAATTGTAGATATTTCACCGCTCGCAGGGTTAGTCAATCTCAATTTGTTGAATATAGCCAATAATCGAATTACGGATTTTTCACCACTCGCAGGGTTAAATCTTCAAAGCCTAAATACAAAGCGTAACATTAGTGTTGATCTTAGCATGATTAATACATCCAAGATTACAAATCTTGCGTATGATTTGGTGTGTGATATTCAACGCCCTTCAGCCTATGAACGTGTCCAGAGTCGTGATTATCCGTCTCTTTTATGTGCTTGGGGGCACGTTTTAGAGGTCCACGAAAATAAATTTGAAAATATCCCAATCCATGATCTTTATTTCTGTTGCCCGGACGATCTGTATCTTTACTGGGAACTTCGTAGCACTGCCAGCGGGACCAAACCCGTATTGATAGACCATATTTTTGAGGCGAAGCAGCGACGTGCCAAACTGTTATCACTAAATCCTAATTTAGTGATGTTAGTGCCTGTTGTCTATTACCGAGGCGACTTGGATGACAAAGGGATGTGGTTAGATTATATTTCCGATGATATGTTTCTCCGAGATGAACAGGGTAATATTGTTGAAGAATACTCGGGAGAGGGCGCAGCACTATTATTAGATTTCACGCTACCTCAGACGCAGCAATGGGTCAAGGATCAGGTATCAGCAATTTCGCAATGCGGATTGTTTGACGGGATAATCCTTGACCATTGGGACCTTGGGCGCAGACTTGAAGGGTGTAGAACGCTTGAGGAAGAATATGCAGCGAGAGATGCTATTCTGCAGAGTATCCGTGAGATAGATGATGACCTCTTAATTCTCGTAAACGCGGGTACGGGTACACATTCAAAGATTCCGAGATGGGCACCCTATATCAATGGTATTTGGCTGGAGACGGGTCCTGGCACTAATTCTATATACGACGATCATGAAATTGCTAAAATCCGAGAAGCACTCCTCTGGGCAGAAACAGAAGCACCTTTCCGAGAACCGGTCATCAATTCTATATCCGGGGGTGGTAATCCGGGGATCCCTCCAGATTCATCTGAGACATGGAAGGTCGTGCGTTCCTTGACAACACTCGCACTGACACATTCCGATGCTTATCTGATATTCAAAAACGGCGGCGTATTCAGTAAGCAACTTTGGGGAGTGGATATCACATATAAGGGCGTACATTCTGTCTGGCTGGAATTCTGGGATGACTCTCTCGGTTATCCGATCGGTGGCGATGAAACCAAAGGTCAACTTTACGAAAACCGAGAAGGCTTATTTATTCGAGAGTATACCAACGGCTGGGCGGTCTATAACCGTTCTGGCATGGAGCAGCAGATTGAACTTCCAGAGAAAGTATCAGGCGTTGCCAGTGGTGTAACGGACCAACGCTCACATACCCTTCCCGACTTAGATGGCGAGATTTATTTGAAATCGGAATCGGGGTTGGAAACCCCTTCTACAGTGGATGTCAACGGCGATGGTGTTGTGAATATACAAGATTTAGTGATAGTAGCGAATGCGCTTGGTAAAACAGAACCTGATCTGAATGGCGATGGTGTTGTGAATATACAAGATTTAGTGATAGTAGCGAATGCTTTTGAGTGAGCAGTCCCGTAGGTTGGGTTGAACGGATGCCACCGAAACCTGCTAAATCAGAGAAAAACACAACTTTCGCCAGAGACGCAACCGCCACCAGAAACCGAGTGAAACCCAACGCTTTGCTGTGAAGTTTCCGAGACCCTGAGGGTGTAAAGTTGGGTTTCACTGCGTTGATGAGCAGATATGCCGGATATTAGTTTTCAGGTGTGTTTGGCATATCAACGTCCGACTTCTCAACGCCGTTCAACCCAACCTACGGGACTTGAATATCATCGGGTCTTGATGGCTTGACTTTGACTAAATTGGCACCTATGGATCTTAAAAACGCCGCACCAGTTCGAGACTCCAAAATCGAGGTTCATTGACATAACCTGTCAGATTGTTGAAATCAATACCACCTGTCGGAGACGTATCGTTGAGGATGTTGCGCCCGATGAGTGCCACCTCTACGTTAGCATGTGGCAATAGGCAAGCGAGCCGAACACCACCTATCAGGAGCCACTCATCGGCAAACTCTACGGAATCGTAGAGAAAGAATCGTACTCGACTACGATATGCCCAATCCGTGGAGGCGACAAGACGGACACCTGCCGGAAGCGAAAGCACATAATGAAGTGCCACATCCGCAATCCATTTCGGTGCTTGCGGTAGACTGTTGCCATTAATAGCGTAAATTCCATCAGCAATAGACGGATCCAGCACCGTACACGGTGCCCCACACCCTTGTATAGCCAGATTGGGATCGTCAATGCGTGTGTGGTTGTAACTGAGTCCTGCTGAAACTTCAAGTGCAGTGATTGGCATAAAAATCAGCTCCGCTTCAACGCCTCGTCCGATGGTACTATCAGCGTTCACTAACCGATTAAAATTGGTCTCGCCACCGACCGCAGTGAGCTGCTGATCTTGCATAAAATACTGGAAGGCTGCCATATTCAGGTGTAACCGCTGTTCCCACAAACGTAACTTCGTGCCGCCTTCAAAGGAGAGGATCGTCTCGGTATCGGCGACCGTGACCACGTCACCAAATAGCAAACGTCCTTGAATGCTCGGTGCACGAAATCCACGTGCCGCGCGCAGATACGTCTGTACATTGGGTGCTACTTGATAGCGGAGACTCAGATCTCCGCTCCACACGGTGTCCTGAGGATTCTGGTGAATAGGACCGAGTGGACCTTTCTCCGTAACAACAGGTGCTTGATCCCGCCACGCCGTATAGTCTTTCGCATCATGAGATAATCGTAGACCCGTCCCCAATTCCAGGGCCTCAAGCATTTGGTAGGTCAACGCTGCGAACACCGCCCGTGCTGTAGATTCCTGCTCTTGTCGCGCTACGCCATCCAAGGCACCGTCAGCCAGCGTATCGTAATTGAAATCCTCCATCTCCACAAACTCATAGAAATAGTATAATCCGACCTGATAGTCGAGACGGCGTGCTGCGGGACTCATTAATCGGACTTCTTGGCTAAATTGTTGTAGCCTCGGAATACCGGACGCGGTTTCGGAAGGAAAAGGGATCTCGCCGGGACCACTCGTCGGAAGAAACGCAGCCCCGTATCCGCCATCGATGTCGCCTCGCGAGAAATTAATCAGACGTTCAAATCCGGTCAGCGAAACCAGTTGGAAGTCCCCAATATCATAACGCACCTCAACCCCCAGCCCTTGTGTGCTTAGGGTCTGCTCATTACGTCCGTCGTGTGCGATGCTGCCTCGGGAAAAATCCTGTACCAGTCCACCCTCACCCTTTGATAAGATATTGGCGCGGAACAAGCGTGCGGTGCCGTCAAGATCACGCGCATGGAACTTGAATCGTGCTTCCAACGCCGGTATAGGTGTCCACAACAGTTGGACGCGCCCCGCCAAGTCCTGATGCCCACCTAAGACATCATTTTCTCCTGTATGTTCATTATCCACCCAGTCGTCCCGCCACTGTGCAAGCAGCGAAACCCGTGCCAATAACACGGACGGCATGATCGGTCCCGACACAGCCCCTTCAAAATTACTGCTGTTGAACCGCCCATAACTCAATCGTCCGTACCCTTCCAATGTCTGTGTCGGACGCGCCGATTCAAACTTCACAATACCCGCGGGGGTATTGCGTCCAAACAGTGTGCCTTGAGGTCCCCTTAACACCTCAACCCGATCCAGGTCAAAGGCG
>PYJC01000106.1 GCA_003635255.1 Candidatus Poribacteria bacterium
ACGTTTCTGTTTCGACTTTTCTGTTTTCACAGCAATCGGTAAACGCGTCGCAATTTCATTGATACGAAAGGTTTTCGCTGTGCACACGGCGATGATCGCTAAGAAAAGGTTTCGGAAACTCGGTTTTTTCAGACTAATGGACTTGAAGATTTCTCGAAAATGCGTTATCATAGTTTTCGGATTTGCCCGGTTCGGGGCATATCTGTTTTTCATAAAATACCTCCTTACATTTTTATCAGTCGCTGATAAATATTGGGTCGTAAGGAGGTATTTTACTATAATTCCACTGCCTTTCCCATACATTTTCAGTCAAATACCTGCTAACACAACGCTTCTCTAAAAAATGGGGGTAGGTGAGGGGTTATTATAGGAGGAATTTATGAATATGAAATGCATGCGATCTTATATAGTATTAGGGATGGTGTTTTTGCTAAGTAGCGGTCTGCTCATCCACGGTGGTTGGGCAGATGATCAAGACATCCTCTCTTTTGTTTCTAAAAAAGGTGAAGACAGTCCTATCATTCTCATGAATACCCAAGGCGCGATCCTCGAAAGGTTGGCAACAGATCCGGGAAAGCCATCCGAATTTACTTGGTCTCCCAATGGACGTTCGATTGTCTATGACTCCTGGCACGGTGGAAATTTTGATATTTATGTGATGGATGTGGAAACAAATACACACCGTCAGTTGACTTTTGATGGTATCAGGGATCAGCAGCCTGTGTGGTCTCCGAATGGGAAATGGATTGCATTCATCTCGGACCGTGCGGGGGGCGAGACTATCTACAGAATGGATGTCAATGGAGAGAATGTGAAGCAACTCACAAACAAGAAAGATTGCCGCAAACCGGCTTGGTCGCCAGATAGCCAATGGATTGCCTTTAGTTCAGAACACTCTCTTTACGTGATGGATGCTGGCGGTAGAAGGTTGAGGGAACTCACATGGACTAAGCGCTTCTCCGAATGTTCATGGTCACCCGATGGCAAACAGATCGCTTTTACCTCAAGTGCCCCTAATGGGCGCACGGAAGTTTTCAGCATTGACGTAAATGGAAAGAACCGCCGCCAACTCACGCAGTCGGACCAACTGTCAATCATTTGGGACCCTGTGTGGTCACCGAGTGGAGAATGGATCGCCTATATCGTGGGTCAGATCCCATTCGGAGGTGCGGGGGCAAATCAAATCAAGACTAACGGAGTCGTCAGTATTGTTAATACAGTAAACGGTGCGGGTGGGAAACCGATTGAGGCAACAAAAGGATTGCCAAAGCAGTCTCTCCAGTGGGTACCCAAACAACTTCTCTCCGTATCGCCAAATGCAGAGAAGCAGACGACCTTGTGGGGTAGGCTCAAGCAAGCGGAAAATGCTGCCAAGTAGTTGCTGTATATCGAAGAAATTTGTTGTAACTTCCATGGATCTCTTGTATTTTATAGTAGATTCTGTAATTACTTATACACTCAGCATCGGTGCCGTTAGGAATGCAGATCGCAAGAAACCCCCCTTTATTCCCCCCTTATCAGGGGGCAGGGGGCAGATGAGTACACCGCAAAACCGCACCATAAGCGGTCAATTTTACAAAAAACAACCCTCTCGGACCCGAGACCGGTAGGTTCGGTTTCTAACCGAACCGGATTTTACACAGAGACCGTGAAACCTTCAAAACCCTCTTCAGTCGCGTAGCGACGAAATGTTTATAGCAGCGGTATCAAACAAGGATCCAAGCCCCGTAGGGGCGATATGTTTATAATAACTGTTCTAAAATACCGTGAAAACTCCCTAAATTGACACCTATGGCGCGGTGTTTTTGCTGGGGTGTTTCTTCTAGGAAACGGTACCTACCAGCGGAAACCGAAAGTATGTATTTATTTTTAAAATTTACGATAACCTGTTAAGGAGTACATAATGAGATTTGCTATCTGGACGATTATTGGATATGCGCTCTTTTTAGGAACGCTATCTGTCTCCGCTGGGACGTTCTTTGAGACATTTGATAACTTTAACTTAAAGGATTGGGAAGAAGTTACCGAGCGGAATGCTCCCGTTGGCGAATGGCGGGGTATCAATGGTGTGCTGCACGCAGAAAGCAAAGATGACGCGATCCGAATGCTCGTTATAAAAGATGCAGCGTGGCACGATTACGAAGTAGCGTTAGATGTCATGCCACTTGACAGACAGGGACGTGGACACATTGTGCTGGCTGCACGCGTCAATCAGACGCATGCGATTGTTTTTGCGATTGGCAATATCTTCTGGAATGCGCCTTCACCCATAGTTTCAGGTTTCATTTTTAAATTGAACACCGGAAGAAGAGTAGGACTCCCACTGATACTTGTGAAAATACAAGATTTGTTCAACGGACGCCCGCAGGGTGAAATTGTGGATGAGCTTTTGCGGGTTGGTGTGGTTACAGATATATGTACAACAGTTTGGCCGCATCCGTTTCTTGAAAGAGGAAAGTGGACCCAGTTAGAGCTGCGTGTCGTCGATAAAAGTTTTATGTTCTCGGTTAACGGAGAAGTGGTTTTATATCTCACCTGTCTCTTTGACACCTTCGCTTTCTTGGAGGAAGACCTTAATGTTGGGAGTGTCGGTTTCGGTGTTGCAGGCTATACTGCTCGGTTTGACAACCTCAAAATCACCGGCGAAGATGTGCCGAATCACGGCAATTTGTCGGTTCAACCCCAAGGCAAATTGGCAATGACATGGGGTCAAATCAAGTCAGAGCAGTGAGAAAAATAAAAAAATAGTAATGCGGTTTACACTATTTTTTTTCATTTTCAGTCTAATACTGTTGTGTGGCGATATTTGTCCTGTCTTTAGCAAAGCACCGGACACAGCGAAAATAGCGTTTAGTTCTTTCCGTGATGGCAATGTAGAGGTCTACCTCATGAATCCAGATGGGAGTGAACAGGTGAATTTGACGCACCATCGAGCAGAGGATATTGATCCTGTTTGGTCCCCCACAGGTGAACACATCCTCTTCGTCTCAGATCGCATTCGGGTTAGCGACTTATATCTCATGGAACCCGATGGTTCAAATGTCAGGCGGGTTTTCAGGAAGGTAGCACAGAGGGAACACCCAACATGGTCTCCTGATGGCAGAAGGATTGCTTATGAACGCGTTGAATTTGATGAGAGTTGGATCTATATTGCTAACATAGATGGGACAAATGAAGAACGAATAATCCTTGGTCGTGACCCTGCGTGGTCTCCTGATGGCACCGAAATAGCGTTTTTTACCGGACTCGCTGGGCACACCCGAATTTGGCTTTTCAATCTCCACACGCGGCAACAAAAATCACTGCTTCCTGACAATGCAATCCAGTGGATGTGGTATCCCGCATGGTCGCCTTCCGGGGATAAACTTGCTTTTGCTTGGCTAAATCACTTCCCATTTATCGGTTTTGTTGAGCGTCAGACGATCTATATTGTGAATCGTGATGGTACAGGCATTGAGCAGATTGTTGATGAAGCCGGTCCGAGAGCAAACGAGCCAGCGTGGTCCCCAAGTGGAGACATGCTGCTTTATTCCCAGCGTCTTGAAAACAATCGTTCCCAAATCTTCAAAATCGCTTTGGTTGGCGGGGACCCAGTGCAACTGACACATATTGATTGGAATTATGGAGGCGATTGGTTCGATCCAGCGTATGCGTTACCCGTCTCACCACAGTCGCAGTTGCTAACAACGGTATGGGGAGAAGTGAAGAAGAAAAACTGAAGTCGTTTTTTCGGAGGCATCTATGAGACGATATAAGTGTTTATCTGTCTTATGTGTATTAAGTGTGGTCCTATTATACACAAACGTTTGCGATGTCCGCGCAAAAGTGCCTGAGACTGCCAAAATTGTGTTTACCTCCATACGAAATGGCGATCGCGAAGTCTATATTATGGATGCTAACGGACAAAACAAAACCAACCTTACCGAACACCCAGGAGATGATATTCAACCTACTTGGTCACCGACAGGTGAACGCATCCTTTTTGTGTCAAACCGAGAAGGCAAGCACGACCTATATCTAATGAAACCAGATGGAAGTGATATCAAGCGTGTATTTGAAGAAAAGTCTCACCGTGTCGCCCCGATCTGGTCGCCAGATGGGAAACGGATTGCCTACGTCCACAACGGACTTCAACGGACGCTAAATATTGCTACAAAAGATGGGAAAGATCTTGAGGTGTTGACAACTGTAGACGATCTTCTCTATGTCAATCTTGCTTGGTCTCCGGACGGTACACAGATCGCCTTTGATAATATCGTCCGGACGAGTAGAACACATATTGTTAATTTACAGACGCGAACGGTGGAGCCGCTACTTCCAGAACTTCACTTTGTAATACTCAACGTCGAGTGGTCTCCGGATGGGAAACAACTTGCGTTCGCTGGCGTGAGGTGCGTTGAGAACCAAGCGTGTCGTTTTAAAGGCTTTGATGATCTAACAGTGTATGTTGTTAATACGGATGGTACGGGTTTGAAACAGGTGGTCGCTAAAGAGGATTTCGGTGCTGACAATCCAGTGTGGTCTCCACAAGGGAATGCCTTGCTTTATCAACGAAAAGTTAAAGTTATTCTCGGAAATTTCAAGGAGACACAACTCTTCAGACACATATTCGGTCGTGATAAGCCGAAACAACTGACTGGCATCAGTCGAAATTTTTATGCGGATTGGTTTGATCCGGCGTATGCATTGCCCGTCTCACCACAACCAAAGTTGCTCACCACACAGTGGGGAGAAATCAAAAAGGAATAGACTCTTACTGCTTACATTTTTAGGAAACCGAGCAAAGAGGAATTCGTCAAGATGAAACACGCATTGCGTTATACGGTATTATGGGGTATGTTGATTCTATTGTTGGGGAATGTCCAAGCGGCTGGAACCGGAACACTCTCTTTTTCCTCCAGCCCCCGGAGCCCTGACCTCTATCTCGTAGATAGTACAGGGCAGAATCTTCGGAGACTTGTAACCGATAAGATAAATAAACATTCACCCACTTGGTCGCCGGATGGACGTTTTTTTGCATATCAATCTAAAGACGATGGGGATCCTGATATCTATGTGATGGATGTCAGAAACAAGACATCCCGCCAATTGACAAACCATCCCGATAGGGACCTATCGCCTGTGTGGTCCCCGAATGGCAAATGGATTGCCTTTGTCTCTGACCGAACCGGTGATCTGGATATCTATAGAATAGATGTAGACGGTTCAAATCTAATACGATTGACAAAATGGGGCGATAATAAATACCCTGCCTGGTCACCAGACAGTCAATGGATTGCTTTTATCTCTTCTCGAAATGAAAAGAAGTTTCTCTCTGTAATGAATGCTGATGGAAATAAGTTAAGACAACTCGGAGACGCATCTTTCAAGTGGGGTGGATGTACTTGGTCCCCTGATGGAACACAGATTGCGTTTGCTGCTTGGGATCCTGAAGTAGAAGGGATAAACATCTTCATCGTTGACACGGATGGAAAAAACAAGCACCATCTAACCCGAGAAGAACCAAAGGATCTTCTCTTCGATCCAAAAGTACCACTCGCTTATCAACCTGCATGGTCACCTGATGGTCATTGCATTGCCTATATTTTGGAATATCTACGTGTACCTAAACCCGAAAATCCCCAAAAAGTCCAAAAAGATAGAAAGGTCATCTTCCCTCTGGTTCCTCGGGACGGTGTTATCTGCGTCACAAACGCCGTAGATGGAGGTACGGGAAAACCTCTTCTGATAACAAAAGAGTTGTCATCCGATTTATCTCCTGCGTGGGTGCCGGAACCCTTTTTCCCAGTTTCGCCGCGATCGCAGTTATTATCAACACAGTGGGGACAACTGAAAAAATAGTTGTTTTTTTACATTTAAAAAACACTTCTAAGCGATCCGATCCTGCATGGAATTTGCCAAAATTCTACGGGTATCGGATTTTTTTTCAAGATATGCACCTTTTTGCCCTCAAAATTGTATCATTAATAATTTGAATGTAAACACAATCACGTTTATGCGTGAGTCATGGGGAATTCTTATGGTGGAAAACGATGTTCAACTGATTCACAGAATTTTATCGGGTGATGAAGAGGCATTCAGTGCTTTGGTGCGAAAGTACCAAAAGAGCGTTCACGCGCTTGCGTGGCGAAAAATTGGCGATTTTCACATCGCTGAAGAGATTGCCCAAGATGCTTTTCTCCAAGCATACAAGAACCTCGCGACGCTGAGGAATCCCAGTCAGTTTGCTGGATGGCTTTATGTGATTGCCAATAACCTTTGCAAGCGGTGGCATCAAAGCAACAAACCTGTGATGCAATCCCTGGAGGCCACATCTGTAGCAGAGGTAGGGAGATCTTCTTATAAACGTTACGTATCGGAGCAACGGGAGGCGGAAGCCGTGGAACATCGCTACGAAATCGTCAAAGAACTGCTGGAAAAACTGCCGGAGAGTGAACGCACTGTGGTGACACTCCACTATCTCGGTGAAATGACAGTGAAAGAGATTGGCAACTTCTTGGGGGTCTCCGTGAATACAATTAAGAGTCGGATTCGCCGGGCACGGGAGCGTTTACAAGCCGAAGAGCATCTAATTAGCGAAACGCTCGGAAGCGTCCAGATGCCTGCCGATTTCATTGAGGGTATTATGCGGCAAGTTGCCGACATCAAACCAGCACCCCCTCAGGTAGGGAAACCGCTGCTACCGTGGGCGGCTTTTGGCACAGCTGCCGTCTTCATATTGCTAATGCTCGGTGTCGGGTCTCAATACCTCGCTCGTTTCCAGAGACCTTACAACTTGAACGCCCAATCGGAAACCACTGTTGAAATCATTGATGCGCCCATTGTCCTTGATACACAGGCGGAACCGGATGTGCGAAACCGAGCCGGACTTTTCGATACCCCGGGTACGGACAGCGGCGCCGGTGTACAAATTTCAAAGCCGGTTGTGCCGGTTCCGACTGTGCAGATAGAGAAGGAAGTGCCCCCGACGCTGAAGCAGCAGTGGAAACACGCAAATGCACCGGGTTTCGGGCCAGTGTTCGGCTTACTCGCCAGCTCAAAAAACGACATCTACGCCGCTTCACACCTCGGTATCTATAGGTTGACACCCGACACCTCTACATGGGCGTTCATTAGTCCGGCAGCCGCTGTTAACCTTCCAACCGATTTTAGGGACTACAACACGATACCCATGGCTGAGAGAGGCGACACGCTCTACCTTGTCTCTGGTGATGAAGTGTTTAGTTCAAGCAATAGCGGAGAGACATGGACATCGCTTGGGGATCGCCCGAAAGGAGCCGCTATGGGATTAGCAATAACCGATGAAGCCTTCTACCTTGCACTTCGAAATGACGGAATCTTCCGATCCGAAGATAGAGGGAAGCAGTGGACCCTATTGAATGATGAAGTTACAAAGGTAAAAATCTTTGCCTTGGCTACGCTTGAAAACACAGTGTTTGTCGGGACAAATCAGGGACTCTACCGTATCAAGCCAAGACACGGTTTAGAAAAATTGCCACTGAATACCACGAATGCTATCCATTCTTTGGCAGTTTCCGAAAATAACCTTTATGTCGGGACAGGACCCGATCTTTTCAATTCTTCTCTAACGAAGGCATCCGTACAAGAAGCGATAGATAAGAAGCAAAATGTGTGGGAAATTTTCCATTCAGCCGACTTGGGGAATTCGTGGGCTGACATAACACCTAAAATCGAATCACCTTTTATAAGGCTATCACCCGGTGTTAAAGTCCTCACTGCTGGAAACACGCTTTTAGCAATCGGATACGTCGGCTTCCATCTCCGATCAATGGATGGTGGAAAAACATGGTCAGGTGCCGATCAGAAGCCGAGCCCGGTTGCAATTATGAATTCAATACTTTTGAGTATGTTCCCTGCTGTCGGCGTGGACGAAGACACTGTATTCACGGCGGGAATTTTCGGACTTAATCGTTCAACCGATGCTGGCGAATCGTGGCAGCCTTTTATGACAGGAATGATAGCGACCAGAATATCTAACCTCATCGCGTTCAAAAACGCTCTCTACGGGAATACCGGCACGAAGATCGCCAAATCCACAGATGGCGGAATGTCGTGGCAAACCTTGCATTTCGATCCTAATAAGTTGACATCAATGTGGAAAAAACAATTGATGCACGCTCGCGGGTTCCTGCTCCTTCCAAGACTAACGGTTTCTGATGATGTACTTTACGGCATCACATCAATCCCAGGTGTCGAAGATACCGCCTGCATTTTCCATCTCTCTGCGGGTGGCACTGATCTGGTGCTTGTTCAAGGTACCCCGACTTTTAGCGAAAGTCTCTCTATAGAAATGCCAGGATCTGAACGGCAGGAGGGTGCCGAAGAAAATATAGCGGATGACACCGCGAACGATCCTGAAAAAACGGGTGCGTTGCCAGAATCAACTCGCCAGAATACATCGTTTCCTCGTGCGTTTGCGGTCAGCGGCGATGCATTCTATGTGGAATATCAGGGGCGGCTCCTGCGGTGGAGACGCGGCGAATCCGAATGGTTCGTCGCTGGACTGGTAGACATCGACGCGTCTGCCAAAAATGATGGCACCGATCCCTTCATTCTCGCTGTTTCAGGTGAAACCGTCTACGTCGGCAAACGCGACGGTCATCTGTTCCAATCATTTGACGAGGGAAACATGTGGGAAGACGTGACATTAAGGCTGCCTTTTGAATTTGAGCATTTCAACGAGATAGTTTTTGACGGTTCAACGGTCTATGTCGCTACGGACGCAGGTGTTTTAACATCAGCGGACGGCAATAACTGGCGCGCGATAACGGATAAAACCGGGACCCGGACTATTATAGATCGCATCGCTGTCGTTGACACGACGATTTATGGGGCTGGTGATGCCGGGGTCTATCAATTGGATACTCGAGGCAAATGGGAACAAATCTTACCAGAGGTGCCACACAGTGTCATCTCCGTTGTCATCAATGGTGATAAACTTTATATCGCTACCAAACAGAGCGGGATGTTTCAGGCATCGCTTGAAAAAGAAAACGATTGATGTTGACAGTGGGGGTTGGGTAACCCAACCTCTACTAAAAAGTCTTTTCATTTCTTATTTCATCGCCAGTCTGATTCCGTTTTTCCAACTTTTTTTCGAGTATGCACCTTTTCGCCCTCAAAATTGTATCATTATAGTAAAATCCGAAAATATAAGGAGAAAAAACATGGTATACTTCCGATCGCAATATCAGTATCTGTTCAATCTATTGACCGTTTGTGTCCTTCTCGGGGTTGCAGTCGTCTGCGGCTGTTCGGAATCCAAAAACCGCAACGCGTTAGCCCCGGCAGAAACAGTGACGCAACCAATCTCTGAAGAAATGGTGGCAGAAGTGCTGGCGGCTGTAGAAAAAAATATATTTGCCGCAGAAAAAGAATTCGCACCGCAATTTGAGGCAGTGCCAATGGCACCGATGCTAAGGCCCCCGACAATCGCAGAGGTGATGGCACAGTTGCGTGCGGAATTTCCTGGCAACGTTTTAGACGACGACTTCACAAGGATTCGAGAAATCATCGCGTCAGAAACTTATATAGACTACTTGAAACGTACCTATCCACAGGAAAATCAGTTTCAGAATTTCGATGAGTTTTGGGCGTTAGCGTCCGTGGAGGCGGCGCGGTACCTGGAATTTTTGAATAAGTATTTTAAGCCACCTCTGCCTCCTCCGACGGCAGAGGATGTTGATGTGCTTCACTATATGACTTTGTTTGAGCGCAATCTAAACGTCCGCCTATATCACGAGCCAGTCCAAGTAAAAGGAACTATGATGGATATGATGATGAATGAACCTGTGCACAGTTGGTTAGAGCAACGCTTTGTTGGTACCGGTAAGGTAGGTATTCTTCTTTTAATAAAACTTTTGGTCTATCACAGCATTCTGGTCGATGAACTGCAAGAGGAAGATCGGGAAAAGATCCATGCCCTTTTTGTTGAACATGGCACGCAAAAAGGCTTTTTACGGGTCGCGCTCCAAGAACCGGTGAGCCTCGGATATGTCCTCAAAGATTTTACAGACGTTCAGGTGTTCCGAAAATGGGTTGATGGAGAATTCCATGAAGTCGCCTGGTGGAAGCAAAATGAGGAGAATGAAAAATAGGGACACGTCCGCCTGCAGTCTTACGCTATGGCAGGCAGCGTGTTACGGTGAGTGCCCGCTGGTCCATCCTAACCTTCGGAGGATATAACGAAATGCCATACTTTGAATGTCAACACTTTTTTAACCGCCTATCAGCCTGTCTCTTTTTAGGGATCTCACTCTTTTTCGCGTGTCAATCGAGTCCCGACCCGGACGTTGTAAAGCCCGAAAAAGGAGACATTGAGACAGAAAATCGTATTGAGACAATTGCACGACCCCTAACGCCCGAAGAGACGTTTGAACAACTCAAGCAGGAAAACCCCGCTAACATTTTAGATAACGACTTCAAAACGCTCCAACACCTCATCGCGTCCAAAACTTATTTAGACTTTCTCAGACGTAACCATCCGATAGAAGCTCAATATCAGACTTATGATGCGTTCTGGGAAATCGCATCGGCTCATCCATCGCGATACATGCCATTTTTGGAGCAGGCTCTTGAGAAACCTGACGAAGAAGATGCCGCGAATACACATCTTTTCGCTGTACACTACAGACATGTTCTGACGCGTGAATACCATGGCGAAAACCGTGATGAGTTTCAAGACGAATTGAAGAAGTTGATGGACGGTCCCGGAATGAATATAGGATTTAAGCATTTTGTAGATGCAGAGCGGAATGTTTTGAATGGGTTGGATCTCATTTTCTTTACCTTGGAACTCATGCTTTACGTTGGAGAAACTGATCGGACGGATGCTGTGCTTGCTAAGGAACTGCTTGATAAACATGGCGAACATGACGCACTTATTTGGCTCGCGCTTGAGGATCCCGTATTAATCGGATATATTCTCAAAGATTTTACGGACGTTCAAGTGTTCCAAAGATGGATGGCTGGCGAATTTCATCCATAGGGTCAATTTAGCGTGTACGATAACAAAATTTTTATCTTTGGAGGAATCAAAGTGAAACGTATTCTCGTTTTCGCAAGCATAGCGATTGCGATGCTATACCAACTTGGCTGTTCTCTTGATGAAGAGCAAACACAATCTGAAAATCCCATAACCGACGATTCAACAGCCGTTCTTAACGCCCCACGCTTTGTCGGAAACGTTGTACTGAAAAATATGTATGAGGATGAAGCTGGGAAACTAACAAGCAAAACACCACTGGAAATCATTACCGTGCTTGAAGGCACTGGCAAAGTCAGTCTTCAGGCTCAATTTCGGGCAGTTAAAAACGGGCCTTTTGGATCACCCGTCTACGAATGTGAACTGATTGATGAATCAGCAGAGATTGCCCGCGGCATGTCAGGCAGTCCTGTAGGTCCCCCGGGCCGCGTCATGGGTGCGCTCGCCTTCGCATACATATATAGCAAACCACCGCATCGGTTCTTCGTCACACCCATTGATTATATGGAGACAGCCGTAAACCATCCAACATTTGGTGAGTTTTTGAATGGAGAGGCGGCACCCGCTGCACCTGCAATGGCGATGAATGCTCTGTACGCGCCTGTTAAAACACCTGTGATAATGACAGGGATTCAGCCCCACAGAATTCAAGAACTTTCTTCGCATCTCTCTGGCTCAAAATTCGATTTTGTTGAATTGCTTGGTGATATCGGCGGCGCGCCTGGAGCACCGCCTGCAGGGGCTACAACAAAACTCTTTGCGGGGGATATGATTGGTGCTGCCGTAGCCACAGGAGATGTTACGAGCCTCATCGGTTATGGAACAGTGACACAGGTTTATGACGATAAATTTGTAGCCTTCGGTCACCCATTCTTTGCAGATGGGAAGTCTGCATTACCGGTATATAGAGCTGTAACGCATGGAATCGTGTCCAACTTGGTGGCATCAAGTAAATCTGTCTCAGCGTATGGAAATCCGATCGGGACAATAACTAAAGACCTACATCCTGGGATTGTAGGGGAACTCGGTCCGGGGCCCCCAATGATTCCTGTGAAGGTCTCCTATCACCCGGTTAACAACACGCCTATAGAAAAACATCACGTTGTGGCTTATGGGCAAGAATGGGCGATTTCGTATGTCACGGCGGTCACAATGGACGCAATTCGGATGGAGCGGAACGCTGCAACCGTTGAAGGAACTGTGACGCTTCACTTTCAAGAAACCGAAACTGTGTATACAGAAAAATTTCGGACCGCCTCTTCAAACCCATTTTTAGATGTGTTCAGAAAGACGGGTTCAATTATTGATGCGTTCACCAATACACTTACAAATAGCGCGGGCAAAGCAACATTGAAAGCGGCATCGATTGCTATCGTGGACAAACCGCAAATTGCCACAGCCGAAATTGACGAAATTATTGTGCCTGCTGAAGTGATGCCTGGAGAAAGCCTCACGGTTTCGGTTGTGCTACTTCCGCACTGGAGTGCTGCCGGTGCTAAGCGGATAATTCAAAGAGATGTTATACTTGACATCCCTGACGGCTTTCCAACAGGTGAAGCAAACCTCACGGTTTCCGCCGCCGATGAATCGGCTGACGATACTGAATTTACACAACTCTTCGGCGATATTTTTGATGAACTCTTAGGCGAGGAAGAAGATGATGCTGAAAAACCGTTGCCAAGGAACCTCGACGAACTCATCCGTCAGAAGGAAGAAGATCAGATGGATGCGGGGTTAATTACAATAACCCTTACACCATCGGCTTTTGGCGGTGGATTCCCATTACCTGAAGATTTACCGCTGCCAGAGGGCTTCCCACTCCCACAGAATGGCGAAGAAGGTGAAGGAGATGACGGAGAAATTCCAGAAGGTTTTCCATTGTCGGAAGACTTCCCACTCCCAGACGCTTCTGCCGAACAACCCATAGAAACTGAACTCATTATTGAAGGCTTTATCGTAACAGGGGCTAAAGAGGCACAGATTACGATTAAAGTAGGAAACATGGGAGCGGGTGTGCTGCCAGCGCAATAATAATCTCAGAGCGGCTCAACGAAAGACTGAAAACAAGAAATCCGAGATTCAGATAGGTGGTTTTACACACCAAGCTGTTCTCGGGAAAGGATGCATTCAGATGAGAAAAATAAGCCTTTCAATTTTAACCCTACTCTCCATTTTTACGCTTACTTTACCTGTTGCCTCTGCCGAAGAGTATTTCCATACGCGGACTCTCAAGGGACATAAATTTTCTGTCTCTGCAGTGGCATTCAAAGACGATAGCACACTTGTCAGTGTGGGGACCGATAGCGTCCTTCACTTTTGGAATCTTGATACGGGTGCACCAGACTGGCATACCGAAGTGGGTCTCTTCTTAATCTCTGATATTGCGATATCATCGCATGACTCGCGTTTTGTCGTTTATGCTGGCGGACTGTTTTTTCGCCCTTATATTGGGATGTCTTACACAGATGACGGAGACATAAGAGGTTACCTCGTAGGACATACGAACACTGTCAATGCGCTGTCCTTTAAACCAGGGAGTTCCACCCTTGCCAGTGGGAGCGACGACGACACAATTCGTATCTGGGATTTAACATGGGACGCATGGAAAAGTCGACCCGTACGGACGCTGCGTGGACATAAGAATAACGTTGAAGCGGTTGTGTGGAGCCCTGATGGAACTAGGCTCGCCAGTGGAAGTCGAGACCGGACCGTCCGCTTGTGGAACCCAGACAACGGTGCCAACACCGCTATACTTCGCGGACATACGAATACTGTGAACTCGGTTGCGTGGAGTCCTGACGGAACTAGGCTCGCCAGTGCAAGCAACGATGACACAATCCGCTTATGGGACCCAACGGACACGGATTCCCCGCTGTACGTTTTGGAAGGTCATACCGGTAACGTCAATACGTTGGCATTCCATCCAACCGAGGCAATCCTTGCCAGTGGCAGTAGCGATGACACAATCCGCTTATGGGACGCTACCACTGGTCTCCACAAAGCCACTCTGAAAGGGCATACAGGTGGTGTTAATACAATAGCGTGGAACTCTGATGGATCACTTCTTGTGAGTGGCAGTAATGACGACACAATCAGATTGTGGGAACCACTCGCAGCAGTAGATGTAACAGGCGACGGTAGTGTCACATATCTTGACATTATTGAGGTGGGGGAGAACTATGGAAAAACTGTTGTAGATGGAGCAAACCCACGCGCGGACGTCAACAAAGATGGTGTCGTTAATATTGAGGACCTCATTGTTGTTGCTAAGGCAGTGGACTCCCAAGCACCAGTAGATTCCCAAGCGGCACCTATTCTTACACAGAATCCACACGATTTCTCCGTCACTGCAGAAGATGTCCAGCAGTGGATCCAAAATGCACAGGATGTTAGTGCGGATCCACAGACGATTGTTATCTTAGAACGACTTTTGGCAGTTGGGACACGGATGGCACAACCAACACCGGAAAAAACAGTTCTTTTGGCGAACTATCCCAACCCCTTCAATCCAGAGACCTGGATACCCTATCAGTTGGCACAACCAGCGGAGGTCGTTGTTTTCATTCATACTGCGAACGGTGCTTTGGTCCGGACACTGCCCTTAGGCGAAATGCCTGCAGGGGTCTATCAGAGTAGAGCCCGTGCTGCTTATTGGGATGGTAAGAATGCCCACGGAGAGCCAGTCGCAAGTGGCGTCTATTTTTATACGCTCAAAGCAGGGCAGTTCACCGCCACGCGTAAGATGTTAATTCGGAAGTAAACAAGGTCATGTTTCCAGCAGAGTGGTGATTTTCAGGAATCGCCACTCACTACAACTAAGGGATTTCGACAGTAAAGCATCTTTTGCGCTCGTGCTTCGCTACAGTGTTTTGTCCGCATTGCCATGTTATGGGATCAATTTGCGCAACGTCTGAATCAGTGTGCTCTCCGAAAACCATTTGCCCGCCACACGCCATACACTGCTCGAAAACGTCGGGTACACATGAATCATCCCGCTCAACTTTCGCAACGGAATCCCTTGTTGCATCGCCAGCACATATTCATGCACAACCTCACCCGCATTTGCCCCGACGAGGTGAACCCCCAATATTTTCCCAGTCCACCGAGTCGCAATAACTTTACTGAATCCATGTGTCTCACCTTCCGCAACAGCCCTGTCAACGTCCGATTGGTCGAGTGTGAACACGTCAACATCCCCGTATCTCTCGCGTGCTTCTGCCTCAGTCAACCCACAACGTGCAACCTCTGGGTCACAGAAGGTAGTCCACGGCACGACAGCATAGTTGATTGTGTTGGAAAGCGGAAAAAAGATATTTCGGAGGAGCAACTGCGCTTGGAAGGCAGCGACGTGTGTGAACAGGTAATGTCCGATCACATCGCCCGCGGCGTAGATATTTTTGACGTTTGTCTGGAGTCTATTGTTAACTTCGATCCCGCGGCTGCCTATCTGCACGCCGATTTTATCAAGTGCTAACCCCTCCACATTCGGCGCACGTCCTGCTGCGATTAGGATATTGTCAAACGTCTGTTCCGTCGTCTCGTTCTCACTGTTGCTGAATGTTACGCTTGTGCCATCTGGTTTCCCTTTCACAACTTGTGTTATATTGGTATTGAGTCGGATTGTGATCCCTTCCTCGCGGAGATAGTGCAGCATCTGTTCGGAGACATCGGTATCCTCTTTTGTGAGGATACGTTCGCTGCGTTGTGCAATTGTCACATCGGCACCGAGCCGATGAAACGCCTGACCAAGTTCAACACCAATCGGACCGGCACCGACGACAAGCAGCCGTTCTGGAAACGCTTCCAAATCCCAAACAGTTTCGCTGTCGAGATAGTCGCAGGATTCCAATCCGGGTATAGGCGGTGCAATTGGACGAGAACCGGTACTAATCACAAACTTTTTACTTTTGAGTGTGCGTGTCTCTCCACTTTCGGTATCTGCTACAACAAAGGTATCAGACGATTCAAAATGCCCGTCTCCGAAGATGACCTCGACCCCCATTTCACGGAACCGTCCTGGGTTGTCGTGTTCCTCTTCTATGGCGTGTTGTGTCCCCCGCACATACTTCATCACACGCTGCCAGTCAGGCGTGGCATCAGGGACAGCAATGCCATATTTCGTCGCATTCCGGATGGAATTCGCTACCTTCGCCGCTTTCAGGAGGGCTTTAGAAGGGACGCACCCCGTCCAGAGACAGTCGCCGCCGATGCGATGCTTCTCCACGAGCGCGGTCTTTTTACCTAATTTTGCTCCCGCCACGGCAAGCACAAGTCCCGCACTGCCGCCGCCAATGATCGTCAAATCGTACGTATCCACAATTTTATTTACCCCACGTTGACCGACGCAGTACCCTACCAGGCAGCTGTCCCGTCACGTTCCCATCTTCGACAACTGAAACGCCGTTGACGAACACCCAGTTTACACCGACGGGCGATTGCACTGGATCAAACCATGTAGATTTATCTGCAACGGTCTCTGGATCGAAAACGACGATGTCCGCGGCGAGTCCTTGGCTGATTTTGCCGCGGTCGAAAATTCGGAAACGTTCCGCGGGGAAACCGCTCATCTTGTAAATCGCTTCTTTCAGTGAGACGAGTTGACGTTCACGCACAAACTTACCGAGATACTGCACGAAACACCCGTAACTCCGAGGGTGTGGATGTGGGATGTTATAAACACCATCGCTCGCGATCATCATACGCGGATGGCTTGCTGTCTGATTTAAGATACGTTCGTTTTCTTCAGGCGGTGTCGCCCACGGCATTACAAAGGTCTCAATCGCGGCTTCTTGGCAGATAAAGTCAAAGGCGAATTCTTCGTTAGATTTACCCTCACTTTTAGCGGCTTCAGCAAGCGTCATGCCGATAAACCGACCCGAACGGTTGTAACCCACAATCTGGCTGCCGTCGCGTAATTCACCGCGTAGGTGTGCGATCGATTTTTCTCGGACTTCGGGATCCTCAAGGTGTGCTAACATATCGTCAGGTGCACCGGTCTGATACTCCATCGGGAGCATCATTGCGAGATGCGTCATGCCAGCGGGATAGAGATAGGATTCAAAGGTCAAATCGATCTGTTCTTTCTCAACACGTTCAAGTATATCAACGACTTCATCGTCCACACGTTCATGCGAGATATGCACAGGAATCCCGGCGCGTCGCGCAATCTCAATCGTCTCTTCCCACGCCTGTTTTCTCCCGAGAATGCGGTATCGGATATGCGCGGCATAGATTGCGTCGTAGGCTTGAGCGATACTTGAGAGATACACGAGTTCGTTCAGGTCGGCATTCGCTGAGGGTTGATAATCCAACCCTAAGCAGAGACTACAAGCACCTTCCGCTAACCACCTATGGGTTATGCGCGACATCGCTAAAAGTTCATCACTTGTTGCCGGCCGCGGATCCCAACCCATCACACCGAGCCGAACAGCGCAGTGTGGTACTTGCGGGTAGAGGTTCGCAGGGATACGTCCGTGGAACATATCGAGATACGCTTCAGCGGTCTGCCAGTTGAGTGGTAGTTCGGCATCGCCATAAGCGAATTGGGTGTAGTGCCACAGTTCTTTCGCCTGCTCCGGTGGTAAAGGTGCCCAGCCAAAACCGTCTGGCGCAGCCAAGTGTGTCGTCACACCCTGACTGACTGCGGCAAACTGGTCGCGTCCACCGAGCAGGGCAATCTCTGAATGTACATGCACATCGACGAAACCGGGACAAACAACCTGTCCTTTTGCTGAAATCCGTCTCGGTGTTTCTGCCTTCTCAAGGTCACCAATCGCGGCGATTTGATCGTCTTGAATACCGAGGTCTGCAACAAAAGGTTCCCGTCTACCGGTTCCATCAACAATATTTCCACCAGAAAGGATTGTATCAAATTTCATAAAACACTCCTCTATTGTTGATTCAGTCTATCATCAGAAGCGGTATATGTCAACAGAAAACTTAGGTAGAAACGTCTTTCAAATCACGATTCTCACC
The DNA here is from genome assembly GCA_003635255.1 of Candidatus Poribacteria bacterium. Classification (GTDB taxonomy): domain Bacteria; phylum Poribacteria; class WGA-4E; order WGA-4E; family WGA-3G; genus WGA-3G. The sequence continues at coordinate 17,981 of PYJC01000106.1, forward strand.
ACGATTTCCTTTGACAAAAAACCCGATGATTGATACAATAACAGAAGATAGTTTGCCTCGCAGTGAGAGTTATCGGTTATCAGTTTTCAGCCCTTAACTTCCCTGTAAACGCGACATCTTTCTTGATCCATTAACCCACAATAGGAGGAAAACGCATGCGTCAAGCCCACACTTTCATCAAGACATTGCCCGCAGATCGGTATTCCATATTAGGGATAGCCCTACTGTCATTGACGATGGCGTTGAGCGGTTGTGGTGAGGATCCTTCTGGGGGCAGCGGCTTTACAGATTTAGGACGCGGTGAACCTACTATAATTGATTCCGCCTTAGCGATTAGTGTCTTTGATGACAGACCTGACGGTATCACGGATACTTTCTCCGCAGCGCACAACGACCAAGTGTATTTATGGATCTTATGGGCGAATATCACAGAAGAACATACAGTTGAAGTCTCGTGGTACTCACCGGAGGAGGGGCCTGACGATCCGGCGTTTTGGACCGAGAAACAGACTTTTACATCAACAACCGGCGATAAAATTACATGGTTTTATGTCGATCTACCAGAACCAGACATTATAGGTGAGTGGTTCGTTGAAGTCCACCTTGATGGCGATCTCTTTGAACGGAGCTATGTCTTCTGGGTAAGATAGTAAACGCGAACAACCACCAAATGGAGAAAAATCATGGATAGACTCAGAATCGCACATATCGGCACAGGTAGACGCGGTGCCGGCACTTATCTTCCCCTTATCTCAAAATTGACGGATGATCTGGAGTTAGTCGCTGTTTGCGATCCACGCGAAGAAAGCGTTACAGAACAAGGTGAAAAATACGACGTTCCCGCTTATACAGACACCGCGCAGATGTTGGACACAATAAAACCTGATATCTGCGCAATAGTGATTACACCGAGCAACAATCACATCCCCGGTTTGCTCTGCTCCGAACGGGGTATCAGTTACTGTACAGAGACACCCATTGATACCGACCTCGGATGGGCGGACAAGATGATTGCCTCCGCACAAGCGAACGGCATAAAACTGGAGGTCAACGAAAACTATTATCGCGTGCCTACAGAGCGGATCAAACGGGAAATGATTTTGGCAGGGGTCTTCGGTAAAGTCAATGTCGCTTACAATGACTTCCGGGGGCACGGCTATCACGGGATAGGACTTATCCGTAGTTACGTCGGTTTCGACAATGAACCTGTACAAGTTTACGGTTTCCGAAAGGGATATGACGTTCAGGAGCATGTCTGGCGGAAAGGGCAACCCACGCGCGATACTGAGGATTGGCAACATGCCGTGATTGAGTTTGCCGATGGTGCTGTCGGCATCTTCAATTTCAGCGGTCTCTCCTACGGTTCACCTCTACGCGGTTTTAACGGTTCTAAATTCTACGCCGAGCGCGGAATGTGTTTCCGAAACGACGCTGTCATCTTGAATGACACTGCCGATGAACAGCGCGCGATTACCATCTCACGTAGAACCGATACCGTTGATGCCTACGAAACCTTAGCCGCCCTCGTTGCTGATACTGATCCCGAAGTGGTATGGGAAAATCCGTTACGAAATTATCCGCTCAGCGATGGCGAAATCACTGTTGCTTCGGAACTGATGAGTCTTGTTAATGCCGTTCGCAATGATACGGAACCCGAATACGGTGCCTACAACGGTCGTAAAGATCGGGAGATTGATGTCGCGATGGCACGTTCATGGTCAAACAACGGCGCACCTGTTACCTTTCCCTTTGAATATGAAAAACGTTAAAACATCGCATTCTCTACAACGCCGTGCGTTACATTTTGCTTGCCGTTTGTGCCGAGATTCTGTATACTTTTAAAAAGTGAAGAAGCACAAAATGCAAAAGGAGTTTTTCATGTTGAAAAAAAGTAGGTCGGTTTTCGTTCTTTTATTAATCTTCGGTTTCAGTGCGACATTGATGGGAAATGAGTGGGCAAACTACTATTTCCCAGATGCAGTCGGCAGCTACTGGATCTATGAAGATCAAGACGGTGAGGAATTAACGCGCTACGCTATTGAACCAGAAGAGATAGATGGGGAAACTTATCGTGCTTTTAGTTATGAGCCTGTCTTGGAAGATTGGGCAGACTATCGGTATTATGTGCATCCCTATTTCTACCAAGTCGGTGACGAGTGGGTGGCATACTTTGTCGGTGAAGATATCGAAAACGCGACACGCGCAATCACAGAGCAGCAATGGAATGAAGTTGTTACAGTAATGAAACAAGAAATGAATAACCAACTGCCACCCGGTGTAACTATCGACCTTGATGTGACATACGAACTCGATGTCCAATCACAAGACTATTTCTATTTTCTACCAACGCCTGTGACCTACAATGAGGAGTGGGAGGCGTTGCAGGTTGATACGAAAGTGGATTTGCAGATCAATATTACAAGCAATTTGGAAGGCTTTCCACCACAAAACCAGGCGATCACAATGTTCCTGACCCTTGTTGAGACTGGGAATGTGACTGGCACAGAGACAGTCGAAACATCCGCTGGTACGTTTGAGGATTGTCTAAAGATTGAATATAAAGTAGATGCCTCAATAGAGACGAACCCAGAGATACCAGAAGCCAAGACCATGTTCGCAGATGTATACAGTGGATCGTTGACAACGCTTTGGCTGGCGCCTAATGTCGGTATTGTTAAAATGCTACAGGAATCTGAAAGTACTGATACCGTAAGAACCCTTGAATTAACAAACTATGAAATCAAGTCTACCGAGTCAGAAAGCGGTGAAAGCAAGTAATTCGCTTTTTGAATAGCTGCAGTCGGGAATTGTTGAATTCTACCGAGCGTAGCAAAAGGAACCTCTCATGCTAAAAAAAATCAGGTCTATTTTCATTCTCCTATTTATCTTCGGTTTCAGCGCGACGTTGATGGGAAATGAGTGGGCGAACTACTACTTTCCAGATGTAGCAGGCAGCTACTGGACATATCAAGACCAAGACGGTAACGAATTAACGCGCTATGCCATAGCACCCGAAGAAATTGATGGCGAAACCTATCGTGCTTTCAGCTACGATCCGCCTTTGGAAGACTGGGCGGACTTTGAGCATTACACTCACCCCTATTTTTATCAGATCGGTGACGACTGGGTGGCGTACTTTGTCGGCTCCGAAATTGAGAATGCAATTAAGGCATCCACAGCTCAAGACATGGAAGATGTTCTACCATTGATGCGTGAACAAATCATGCAGGATTTACCTGACGGAGTAAATACCTCCGTTGATTTGACTTACGATATTGAGGTCGGATCGCAAGATTATTTTTATCTTCTACCGACACCCGCTACCTATAATGAAGAATGGACGGCACTTGAGATAAATGTCGAACTGAGCCTGACAATAAATTTTGAGGGCGTACCTGAGGAATTGCTCGGCGGTGCAGCACCGACTATTAAAACGCATAGCAGCGTCGTAGAGACTGGAGTCGTTACCGGCACGGAAACCGTCGAAACACCCGCTGGCACGTTTGAAGATTGCTTGATAATTGAATACCAGACAGATGAAACGACTCAGATGACAATATCCGTGCCGGGACTTGGCGAACCGCCACCCGAAGAGAAAAAAGGCACGACTGTGACGACACTCTGGTTGGCTCCTAATGTCGGTATCGTCAAATTTAAGCACGCGCACCCGGATGCTGATGAGGCAAAGGAAGAACTTGGATTAATACCCGAGGGAGAGCAAATGCTTGAATTAACCGAGTATGAAATCAAAGTCTCGCCTTCGGAGGAATGATGCGCACTTTCCCTACCTATCGTCCGAGGCGACTTCGCGGAAATGAAAATCTGCGGCGATTGGTTCGCGAAGCGGCACTCTCTATCAACGATCTCATTTACCCGATGTTCGTCGTTCATGGACATAATACGGCAACCGAAATTTCTGCGATGCCGGGATGCTATCAGTATTCGGTTGATACCCTTGTCATCGCTGCGAAGGAACTCGCTGCGCTCGGAATCCCCGGAACCATTCTGTTCGGCATTCCAGAATCGAAGGATCCACTCGGTACTGAGGCTTATGCCGATGACGGTATTATCCAACAGGCTGTCCGCGCAATTAAAGATGTCGTGCCGGACCTGCTTGTGATGACAGATGTCTGTCTCTGTGAATACACCGACCACGGGCATTGTGGGGTCATTGAAGATGGCGATGTACAAAACGATCCGACGCTGGAATTGCTCGTTAAAGAGAGCCTCTCACACGCGCGCGCCGGTGCTGATGTCATCGCCCCCTCAGATATGATGGACGGTCGCGTCGGTGTGATTCGCGAAGCATTGGACGAAAATGGGTATGAGAATATACCGATTATGGCATACTCAGCGAAATATGCGTCCGCCTTTTACGGTCCCTTTCGCGAAGCGGCAGAATCCGCACCTCAGTTTGGGGACCGCCGATCCTATCAGATGGATCCACCGAATGCAGAGGAGGCACTACGGGAAGTCGCACTGGACATTCAAGAAGGCGCGGACATTCTCATGGTGAAACCCGCACTCTCTTATCTGGATGTGATCCATCGGGTCAAGACAGCGTTTCAGGTGCCTGTTGCTGCCTACAACGTCAGTGGAGAATATGCTATGGTTAAAGCGGCAGCACAAAACGGTTGGATTGATGAAGAACGGGTTGCCTTGGAACTTTTAACGAGCATCAAGCGCGCAGGCGCGGATATGATTTTAACGTACTTCGCAAAATCCGTTGTTGAATGGCTATGAATTGGCTGTCAGCCATCAACTATCAGTAAAAGTTAAACAAACGCTTCTTTACTGACCGCTGAAAGCCGATAGCCGATAGCGATAAAAAATTTGGAGGAAATGGTTTGGAGAGCAGTAAATCCTTAGCTGCATGGCAAAAATCACAGCAGTTTATCCCCGGTGGGGTCAACAGCCCTGTCCGAAATTTTAGTAAGGTCGGTGGACACCCTCGTTTCATCGCACGTGGCGAAGGCTCAAAAATATACGACATTGATGGGAACGCATATATTGACTATGTCGCCTCTTGGGGTCCCTTGGTTTTGGGGCATGCGCATCCAAGCGTTGTGGCGGCTGTCAGTACAGCAGCGTCGAACGGCACGAGTTTCGGCGCGCCAACAATACTGGAGACAGAACTCGCCGAAACCATTGTCAACGCAGTGCCATCAATTGAACAGGTACGCCTCGTCAACTCAGGCACTGAGGCAACAATGAGCGCAATTCGCGTCGCACGCGGGTATACCGGTCGCGATAAAATCCTCAAGATCGACGGATGCTACCACGGTCATGTGGACTACCTGTTGGCAAAAGCCGGATCCGGTGTTGCAACGTTTGGGCTTTCTGATAGTGGTGGCGTGCCGGAGGATTTTGCACGGAATACCCTTACTGTTCCTTTCAACAATCCCGATGCTGTCCGCGAAGCAATAGAAGCCAACCCAGACGAAATCGCCTGTCTCATTCTCGAACCGATTATGGGTAATATGGGTATCATCCCACCTCGTGAAGGGTACCTCAATCAACTCCGCGAAATCACTGAAGAACACGGTATCGTGCTAATCTTCGATGAAGTTATCACTGGCTTTCGAGTGGCGTATGGCGGTGCGCAATCTTTCTATAACGTCACACCCGACATGACCTGTTTAGGGAAAATTATCGGTGGCGGTTTACCTGTTGGCGCGTACGGCGGAAAACGGGAGATCATGCAGTGTGTCGCCCCAGAAGGCGAGGTCTATCAGGCAGGAACGTTGTCTGGCAATCCGTTGGCGGTTACTGCAGGTATAACGACACTCAAAAGGCTCGCTGAACCGGGGGTTTATGAACACCTCGAAACCCGAGCTGCTGTGCTTGCAGCGGGTCTCGCCGAGGCAACCAAAAAACACGGGATTGACGCTTGGCACAGTCGCATCGGTTCAATGCTGATGCTCTATTTCACATCGGAAACCGTTACGGATGCCGATGGCGCACGCACAGCGGATACTGAACGTTATCAGCAATACTTCTGGGGACTCGTAGAGAGCGGGGTCTATGTCGCTCCGTCTCAGTTCGAGGCAGGGTTCGTCTCTTTGGTCCATTCCGAAGACGATATCAACGAAACTGTTCAAGCCGCAACACAAGTATTGGCGAATCTCGTTTAGGAGTTATCGGTTATCGGTTATCGCTTATCAGTTAAAGAGTGCCTCGTAGTGAGAGTTGTGGCAGGAACAGAAAAGGTAACCATTACAGGTTCTTAACCGATAACTGAAAGATTTTTCGCAGAAAAATCGTACTGAAAACTGACAACCATTATATTATGTCCAACTTTGATCAAATTGTTAAATTAATTGCCGATGACCTGAGTGCCGTTGAGGTAAAACTCACCGAGCAGACCGCCAGCGAGTACAGTTTCGTTGATATGGCAGTCCAACATGTCGTAGAGGGCGGTGGTAAACGGCTCCGTCCTATTCTCGTTGTGCTCTCTGCTAAAGTCTGTGGCTACGAAGGGCGCGATGCACATACGCTTGCCGCTGTCGTAGAACTCATCCATGTCGCATCACTCGTTCACGACGATGTGCTTGATGAAGCCGCGATCCGCCGTGGACGTGAGACGCTACAGACAAAATGGGGCAATAAGGTCGCAGTACTCGTCGGGGATTACCTCCATGCACGTGTTCTTTCAATGCTTGTCTCCCGCCGTTCCGATGACCCAGCGATGGCGGTCCTCGCTGATACCACACAGGCGATGTGCGAAGGTGAGGTGATACACGCATACAAGAGTGGCGATTTTGACATCTCTGAAGCCGAATACCTGAAAATTATCAGTTTCAAAACCGGTAAATTAATTGCGGCATCCTGTACCCTCGGGGCGCACCTCGGAAACCCAACAGATACAAAACAAATTGAGGCACTCACGGTCTATGGACAGCAGATTGGAACCGCTTTCCAAATTGTAGATGACGTGCTCGATTTCACAGAGGATCCAGATAAGTTGGGAAAAAATACGTTCGGTGACCTCCGTGAAGGGAAACTTACCTTTCCAATTATTTATGCTCGGACTGTCTGTAATGATGATGAAAAGCAGCGGCTTGAAAAAGTCCTGAATCCTAACACAGATGAAACAGAAGCGATCACTTTTGTTGAATCCCTATTCCAACGATATGGTGTTGAGGCTCACTGCTTGGCAGTTGCCCAAGACTACGCTGACCATGCCAAAGCGGCGTTGGCAAGTCTACCGGAGACACCTCCTCGCATCGCACTGGAACAACTCGCAGACTACGTCGTTTCACGCGAGTCATGAGGAGTAGTTCTGGGTTTTTAGTTATCAGTTTTCGGTTAAAGAGAAGTTTGATTAACCCGAGTTCCTCCTAACTGACGGCTGATGGCTGACAACTGACAGCCATTAAAATGTTTTATCCTGCGCACATAAACCTTCAAGACCGAAAATGCCTCGTTGTCGGTGGCGGTACTGTTGCGGAGCGGAAAGTCGTCGCTATGCTCGTTAGCGGTGGTGATGTTACTGTGATTAGTCCGGACGCAACGGAATTAGTAGCGTTTCTGGCGCGTATCGGCACAATCCGTTGGCACAAGCGGCAGCTAAAGACAGGCGATACGCTCGGCTATTTCCTCGTCTGCGCTGCCACGGATTTCACGGATATTAACACTACGGTCTATACAGAAGCGTCCGAAAAGCACAAGATTCGTTTAGTCAATGTAGTTGACGTTATTCCACAATGTACCTTCGCCGCTGCTTCTGTTGTAACAGACGGCGAGTTGATGCTTAGCATCTCAACAAGTGGTAAAAGCCCCGCGACGAGCCGCCGTATCCGTGAACACTTTGAGGAGATACTGAATGCGACTTCCTTATACACACTCGGATATGAAGATGGAAAACCGGTGCCGATTGAGAATCAAGGGTTACCTTATCCTGTCTATCTGTTATTGGAGAATCGCACATGTGTTGTTTTATGTGAGCAGAAAACGCCGGAAGTTGAACGCCGCATTTCCCTGTTAAACCGATGTGGTGCTTCTGTTGTTCAAATGGCACCTGACAAAATGAAACCGCATCATCTTGAAAATGCGTTCCTTGTTGTTGCTGACAAGCCCGCCGTTGTAAATACATCCTGTGGAAGTGAAGCCGCATTCATTCGTGAATACCTTGATGAACCGAGTGCTGGCACCCACTTTACTCCTGATCTCGTGATAGATGGCAATCTGATAATTAGTGTATCAACTCGAAACTGCAAAGATATTGATAAAGCGAAACGGCTTCATAAGAAACTCGCCAACCCGTTTGAAAACAACGGCTACGGCGCATTTATCGAATTCCTTGGAACGCGTCGCTCTGAGATTCTCAAGGCTTTGCCAACGCCTAAAAAACGCGCCGACTTCTTTGAAAGGCTCATTAACACTGTTGAAGATTCGGTATCGGGGTTACAAACCCCTCCTACAACATGCTGTCTCGGTCTCACAAACCCTGAGTGTTCTGCGGAATGTCTTTTCAACTGGGTCCGGCACGGCAAGTTGGAACGCGCCAACGCCCTTACCTCCAAACTACTTGACAAAGCGGACGAAGGTTGTTAAAGTTGCACAAAAACGAAAAAAGCGCGCCTTTTCAAACTTTCAAAATAGTTGCGAACGGTTTTGATCACCTCACGCGGATGAGCGACATTTCTGCCCTCATAAGAGAAAGAAGAAAATCATGAATACGCCAAACGATTTTGAATTGAAGCAAAAAAAATATATACCTATCTTTCCAAAAGCGATCGGAAAACCGACCGTTTACATTGAAGGTTACCCTTGTGAGGATGACGAGCCTATGGCCGCAACTGGATTTCATGCAGATCAGATCCGTATCTTTTCTGATCAAATCTCGCGATACTTTGCGATCAACCCACACATTTACATTGGCGTTGACAGTTTTATCTATTACCGTGAAGGCGACATCAGAAAATTCGTTGCACCTGATGTTTACGTAGTGTTTGGAGTTGATAAATTTCCACAGCGGCGGAGTTTTTATACGTGGTCAGAAGGTGCCGTTCCTGCTGCTGTTTTTGAATTTCTTTCTGATACCACTGCGCATCAAGATCGAGATGAAAAAGTCCGCCTCTATCTGACAGATATAGGTGTTCAAGATTACTTTATCCACCAACCTGAAATGGAGAAGCCTGCGGAGTTTCGAGGATGGAGCCGGACGCCATCGGGCGGCATCGTCGAACTTGCGCCGGACGCACGGGGAGGCTTGTTCAGTGATGCGTTGAATCTCTATTTTCGGTGGGCGGATCAATTGGATACCCACGTCCGGCTGTTACGTCCCTATCTCCCTGATGGAACCCTGATTACAACTTCTATAGAGGAACATCACCTACGAGTGGCAGCGGAAACGTTGGTAGAAAAAGAAGCGGAACGACGACAAGCGGCAGAAAGACTCGCCAGAGAGGAAACGGAACGCCGACAAGCTGTTGAGGCTGAGTTAGAACGTCTCCAGGCACAACTCGCTAACCGTCAAAATGAAAACGGATGACCCCTCCAAAGGACAGTCAGAGCGATCTGCTGTCTATCCCTATTGTTTCAAAAAGCACAGCGTATGATCAATTTTCTTTTTCTCGTTACCCTTCTAATATACTTAGCAGCAAGCATTTTCCAGACGCTTTCGTTGGCGATCAGTAACCGGAGCGAAGCAGCTATCATCCGTCCGACGATTGAACGCGTCGCTTTTTGGGGTACCAGTATCGGTTTCGCCTTTCTGACGCTCTTTATTGCCTTATGGTGGCTAACACAAGGGCATTTCCCGATGACGCACTGGACCGACTCCACCGCTTTCTTTGCCTGGGCGATCACACTGATCTACCTTATCATCGTGCGTCTGACGCATCTCCGCACACTCGGCAGCTTTGTGATGCCTGTTGCATTCATTGCTATACTTATCTCATATAGTTTCGCGACACACACTGCTGCGCTCCCGGAACCGTTGCAAAACTATTGGCTTTTGGCACACACCTCCCTGATTTTTCTCGGCTACGCAGCGTTCATCGCTGCGTTTGGATTTGGATTAATGTACCTCATAGCCGAACGGAAAATTCGGAAAAAAACGGACACGCTTCTTGACAATCTGCTACCTTCCCTCGGAATCTCCGATGAACTCGGCTATCGTTGCACAATCCTCGGCGTGATTCTACTGACAATGGGGGTTATTGTTGGAAGCCTCTGGACCCAGTATATCCGGGATGTCCCGTGGCGATGGCTCGATGCGAAGGTAATCTCCACCCTCGTGACTTGGTTTATCTATATTGCACAAATCGGTCTACGCCAGTTTTGGGGTTGGCACGGACGCAGAGCAGCGTACGCCGCAATCCTCGGTTTCGTCGCTGTCCTCTGTACCTATGTTGGGGTTGATCTCTTTTTAGACAGCATGCATACATATCGCTAATTCCCAAAGACCCAAAGATTCTGAATTTGACACAACCCCTGATATGTGATATAATTTACCAAACGCATAAAGAACGTTTCACTTTTTAGATTTTTTGGTCAAACGAATGAACCAAATCGTCTCCATCGGAACGAGCCATCATGTTGCCCCGATCGACTTCAGGGAAAAATTGGCGTTTTCCGAAGCACAAATTATAGAATCTCTCCAGCACTTTCGTGAATCTGATCAGGTGCAAGAGGCAGTCATTCTCTCTACTTGTAATCGCGTAGAGATCTATGCTGTCGCGAACGCAGTACGCAACGCTGATGCCGCTGCCAAAATTCTGGCTGAATTCCTTTCCCGCTATCACCAGATCGGCGTGGAATCCCTTAAGAAATGGACGTATCTCCATCATAACTTGGAGACAATCCGGCATCTTTTTAGAGTAACCGCAAGTCTCGATTCTATGGTAGTCGGTGAGTCCCAAATATTGGGTCAAGTCAAAGAGGCTTACGATGCATCGCGGGAAGCGGGCGGTGCAGGGACAATTCTTAACCGTCTTTTTACTAAAGCCTTTAGCGTCGGTAAACGCATCCGTTCCGAAACGACTATCGCTACGGGTGCTGTTTCTATTAGTTACGCCGCCGTTGAACTCGCAAAAAAGATTTTCAACACACTCGAAGGCAAGACTGTTGCGATTGTCGGTGCGGGTGAAATGAGTGAACTGACCGCGAAGCATCTCGTTTCAAACGGTGTTTCTAACGTGATTGTCGCAAATCGCACTTATGAACGTGCCGTCAAAGTCGCAGAGAAGTTTAATGGCACACCTCTTCCTTATGATAGCGATCTCAGTTTCCTTATTGATGCCGATATCGTCATTAGTTCCACCGATGCCCCCGATTATCTCATCAAACGACGCCCACTTGCTGAGGTTATGCGGAAACGGAAACACCGATATATGTTCCTCATTGACATCGCCGTGCCACGTGATATTGAACCGGACGTGAGTAAGATTGATCACGCCTTCCTTTACAATATTGACGACCTTGAAACCGTGGTCGCTTCCAATCTCAAGGATCGACAGCAAGAAGCGACTCGCGCAGAACAGATTGTCACCGATGAGGCGAAGCGGTTCTATGATCAATTGCAAATCTTTCAGGTTAACCCTACTATTAAGGCACTCCACCAGCAGTTTCGGGAGATCGCTGATACCGAGTTGCAAGCGTGTTTCTACAAAACGACACTCTCTGATCAGCAAGAGGCAGCCGTAGCCTCTATGACGCAGGCGATCGTCAAAAAACTCCTCCATTACCCCATGCAGAATCTCCGCTGTGCCGTCAACGACGGAGACACCGACCACGGACAGTACATCCAAGCCTTACAGGAATTGTTCGCTTTAGATGTTAACGATGATAATTCAGATATGTAGAGTCAAATTCCATCAAAAGCGATATAACTTTACGCAAATCCTGTTTCTGACAGGGATCCCCGCCCGGTACTGGAAAGCGGAAAAATGGAGCGGAACCCGGATATTTAAAAAGGAATTTTGATGCACAACTCGCTCGTAATCGGCACCCGTGGTAGCCAACTCGCACTTTGGCAGACACAATTTGTCAAAGATCAATTGGAACGTCTTTTTCCAAATCTTGAAATTCACGTCAAGATTATCAAAACTACCGGTGACACCGTTCAAGACCGTTCATTGGTCGGTTTAGGTAAAGGCGTTTTTACCAAAGAAATCGAAAACGCGCTCTTAGCAGGCGACATTGATCTTGCGGTTCATAGCTTGAAAGATCTTCCTACAGAATTGCCCCAAGGACTTTGTATTGCGGCTATTCCGACGCGAGAAGATCCGCGTGATGTACTTATCACTGCTTCGGAGCTGCCTTTGACCGAATTGCTGAATGGCGCGAAAATTGGCACTACAAGCCCGCGTCGAAAAGCACAACTCCTCCACATACGTCCAGATCTACAAGTCGTTGATGTTCGTGGCAACGTAGATACACGGTTACGTAAACTTCACGAAACCGACCTTGATGGGATTATCCTTGCCGCAGCCGGCATCAAACGTCTCGGGAAGCCGGAGGTTATTACACAGTTTTTTGATGTAGAGCGGATGGTGCCAGCGGTTGGACAAGGCGCACTCGCGATTGAAACACGGGAAGCGGATAATCGGATTGAGAAATTGCTCGCGCCCTTGAACGATCAAGAGACAGCGGCAGAAATCACTGCTGAAAGGGCCGTTTTGGAAAATCTCGGCGGTGGATGCCAAGTACCGATTGGCGCCTATGCCAAACACGTTGATGGCGAACTCTCGCTCATCAGCGTGGTTTGCCACCCAGAGGGTGCCCTGCGTATTGTGGAAAGGGCAAAAGGGGAACTCAGTGCCGCGCAGCACTTAGGTGAGGTTGTTGCTGAAAAACTCCGAGAGAGTGGAGCAACTGGACTGTTGATGGCACAAGGTAACTTGCAATGAACCCATCTCCGAACAAACCCACCACAGGTATCGTTTACATCGTAGGTGCCGGGCCCGGCGATAAAAAACTTATTACGCTCAAAGGGGTGGAGTGTCTCCAGCGCGCCGATGTCGTTATCTACGACCTTCTGTTGAACAATATATTGCTGGAACATTGTTCCCCGCACACCGAAAAGATCCAAGCCCCCGACCCGAGAATCCGAGCAACCCGACAGGATGAACTCAATCGGCTATTGGTTGAGCATGCGAAAGCCGGTAAAGTGGTTGTCCGCCTCAAGGGCGGAGATCCTTATATCTTTGGACGTGGTGGCGAAGAAGCGGTTGCACTCACCGAAGCGGGTCTTCCGTTTGAGATTGTCCCGGGAATCACTTCTGCGATTGCTGCGTCGGCTTATGCTGGCATCCCAGTTACACATCGCGACTACGCCTCATCAGTCGCTTTTGTTACGGGACATTCCGCTGCACTGCGACCCGATTCAAACATCAATTGGGAACAACTTGCGACAGCAGTGGACACACTTGTGGTCTACATGGGAGTTGCACACCTCCGCCAGATTGTGGAACGGTTGATAGCGCATGGGAGAGATCCGCACACACCTGTCAGTTTAGTTCGCGTCGGCACAACACCACAACAGCACGTCGTCCAAGGCACCCTTGATACTATTGTCGAGAAGGTGGCGACAGCACAACTTAAAAGTCCGGCAGTTATCGTTATCGGAGCGGTGAACCGGCTTCGTGAACAACTCCGATGGTTCGATACCAAACCGCTTTTCGGGAAACGCATCCTTGTCACACGCGCCCGCGCACAGGCGAGTGAATTCGCAGATCTCTTGGAGGCAAACGGTGCCGAAGTTATCCAATTCCCGACGATAGAGATTCATCCTCTTGAAATTGACAGTACGTATATTCGCACTATAAACGCATACGATTGGGTTATCTTTACGAGTGTCAATGCCGTTGAGATTTTCTATGAATGTTTACAAGAGAATGGAAGGGATGTCCGAGCGTTCGGTACAAGCAAAATCTGTGCTGTTGGACCAAAGACAGTTGACGCGCTCAACCGCATCGGTATTCATCCCGATTTCGTTCCAACGCACTCCCGCGGAAGTGCTATTGCTGCTGATATAGCGGACGTAAGTGGGAAGAGGATCCTTCTGCCGCGGACAAAGATCGCCACTGCCGATCTCCCTGACGGCTTGCGAGAAAGAGGCGCGCATGTTGATGATGTTCCCCTTTACGATACAGTCAAAGTAGCACGCGAAAATCGCGATGAAATTGAAGCGGATCTCTTAAACGGCAAAATTGATCTCGTCACATTCACCAGTTCTTCGACAGTTACTAACTTCTTAGAAATGTTCCCAGCACATACACCTGATGCCTTATTGGCAGATGTGCAAGTCGCGGTCATCGGTCCCACAACACAGAAAACGGCAGTGGCATATGGACTTCACGTTAATGTGGTCGCAAAGACAGCCTCAGTCGAGAGTCTTGTAGAAGCGATTCTCGCGTCCACTTTGTAGGAGGGTGTTTTTGCTTGGGGTATTTGCTGGAGTATTTCTGCGGATTTCCTTAAGTAACCCCGAAACCTTGCCTACCCGAAAATTGGGAAAACATAAGGCACGAGCACTTTTTGCCAGACAGTAACCGTCCCAAAAACCGAATAGAACCCCGCACACAACACCAATCCAACCTGTTTCCACATAGGCGGTTGTATCTCTGGCGGTAAGAATTTCCTGTTGACGTAAAGCGTATGTAACGCCGTAATCACCAATAGATAGCCACCAATTGTTGCCGATACAAGGATCATAAAGAACGGTTTGGCGAGATACATCGCGATCACACCCCACAGGATATAGACACCGAGAATCGGATAATAGATCCATTTCGCGTTGTGTTCTCCAAGGTTTCGCGCACGCTTCAAGCCTGTCCATATAATATCCGTATAGGTGCGGGGCACACCGTCCACACCACCGAGTTGGGTTGAGAACAGCACCCAGAAACCACACACCAATGTGAGATACCACATCACTCTACCACCTTCTCTCGCGAGTCCATCCGCTTGGAAGCCTGCTGCCGACCACTGATCCATCTCCTGTCCAGCAGGCACAAACGCTATTGTGAGCATCGCTGGCAGCGCAATGCCGATGAAACACCCGATGAGCCAGATACCGTACTGCTCGAAACGGACGTATTTCCACCACTCTTTGAAACGTGTAAGATTCTCCGGTGTGATGCGAAACACCTTGCCCCAATGCGAAAGCGTCACATTTTGTCCACCGATCATTGAGGGGATCGCGCCGACGAGGCTGCTCATGCCCCACCCTTTATCGCGCACATAATTCGTGATGGTAACATTGCCCAAACCACCACTCCCTGCGTAAGCCGCAAAGGCTCCAAGCAACAACCAATCGACCTGTCCACTCTCTCCTTGGGACTGAAGTGCCTCGAAACCGAGGAACCCTTTGATAGTCGTCCACCACACGCTTGGTGGCACCATAAACAGATCAATGACGACAAGGTAACTGATAATCCAGATGACCATGAAGAGTTGCACTTTCTCAAGAGCGTTGTAAATCTTCCCGCCGAATAACACAATCCCCAAGCAAGCGAAAAAGATGAGGTATGCAAAGATTCTCACTGTCCCGCCGTCTGCATCTTGCGGCATATAGCCGAGCCACGCCGCAGCGAGTGCTGTCGCGGCAGTCATCGCCCAACCGGGCCATATCCCGAAAAAGTTAATACCAGAATAGAAAGATGCCCAAAATGGCGCGCCCGGCTTGCAGCGCATGTAACCACTCAACATCGGTTCGCCGGTATAAAGCGTATAGCGGATCGCCTCCGTGTTGAGAATTACCTGAAGCAAGATAGCGATCGTTGCTACCCAAAGCAACGTCCCCCCGTATTGGGCAGTGATTGCGGGACCTAAAAGCCACTCTCCACTGCCGATTGAGCCACCTAACGCGATAATACCTGGACCTAAGATGCTTCGGAACGCTTTTCCAAATTGATATTTCGGTGGTTCAGGGAGGTCGGTTACGTCCCAATCGGGAAGCGCGCCCCCCGCTACACGTTCATCATTAGTATCTGCCATATCTACTCCTTATTGCTTTGCTACTCTTGCCACTCCCAACAAATAGGGATATCAAGTTTCTCAGCGATGCCAGCGAGTCCTCGTAAGTGATCTACATGGATCGGAATACCGTTTTCAAGGTAATTGTCGTAGTTGTTCCACTCAATCTCGCCGGGAAGGTAGGCTTGTTCCACACCTTCTGCTGTTTTCGAGGCGTGAATTTTGTCGATACCTTGCTGAATCTCTTCAACGTAGCCACCATAATCGGTGAAACTCGCAATGCTCAGCGCGAAAAAGAAATGTTCAGACGGATCTCCCGATTTATTACACGCCATCAAGCCGCCGCTCAGCGGACCGGCAAGAATACCCATAATGAGTGCCAAACCGTAACCCCGGGGTCCCGCTGCAGGTGCTAAGAATCGTCCTTTGTCTGGATTGCTGGTCGGTTGTCCTGTATCATCTATGAGCCATCCCTCTGGAATCGGTTTGCCGTACATCCGAAGGGTGCCGATCTTGCCCCATGCCGAAACACCACACGCCATATCCAAAACAATCGGATGCCCATCACCAGTGGGCAAGGCGTAACTCATAGCGTTGTTGGCGACCACAGCCTCCGCACCGCCGGGTGCAACAATAGAGGCACCGCCTGTGTTCGTTGTCGAGAACCCAATCATCTGGTTTGATGCCGCCATGATTGCGTAGCACGCTGCTGCACCGAAATGTCCCGCATTACGGACACCCGCCGCTGCAATACCGGTTGTCTTTGCTTTCTCCATTGCTGTCTCCATAGCGAGCGTGCTTGCCAAGTGCCCCATGCCGTTGTCTCCGTCAACGACAGCGAAACTCGGTCCCTCTGTTGCGATACGGAGTTCAGGTTTCGGGTTCATCTTCCCATCAAGGACGAGGTTGAGATAACCGGGCAAAGCGCGTGTGCCGTGTGAATGCACACCCCGCAAATCGGTCTGTACTTGATGGCTCGCGATCGTCTCCGCATCTTCTGAGCGCAGTCCGGCTTTTTCACAGAGCGTCCGAGCGAAGTCGTGTAACTTCGCTGAATCGACTACAATCTCCTGCATAACGTTTTCTCCAATCGTGAATTCACTGCGTATTTTAGCAAAGGTGGACTTCCATATCAAGTACAATCCAGATTTCTCAATTGATCCCAACATTTATTTGGACAAATCTATTCGATTTACGTTAAAATTTACGCAATAAAAGAAGATGGAGGAAGTACACATGCATCAACACAACACCTTCAAAACGAACACAAAAACACATTTCCTGCCTTTTGTTCTTATGTTTACCTGTTTGATCCTTTCTTCGTGCGCGGATAATCCATTGCAACCTGTCAGTAGCGAAGAAGAACAACGGGTAAAAGCGGAACTGAATGATCGCTCATTCCGCCAATTTGACCCTTCTAAAGATGCTGACAAGCGAAAAGCCGTTATCATTGATTTCTTTAACGGCGTTAGTCTTTGGGCACAATACGCTGAAGGGATGTATGCCCTCGACGAGTGGGAAATTTCAGCGGAAGATTATCGTATTGAAAAGGCGGGTTCGGAATACCGAATTTATTTTGAGGCACCACGTTCTGCACAAATACTTCCCACACAGTGCGACGATTGCATTGAAACCACGGGGATTTCAATCTCGATCCAAAATCTTTTCGATAGTGAGAAGATAAGGTTCAAATTGAATATCAACAACGATAATTTTCCGCGCCCGTTCCCCATATTTGAATCGTGGACAAAATTTAATGAGGATGAGTATTTTGATTAGGGATGTTTGGTTCACCGATAAGAGCGAACCTCAAATGCTCTCTTTTCTGTCCAAAGAGATTGAAGCCTTGCGAAGCGAATTAGCAGTAACGATCCCGATATGGTAATCTGAAGAACACATATAGTAGTCCATAGATGTTGAGAATTGAGCGATGATAGCGTTTATAGTTTGCGTATTAATTCTATTACATGCCACGCTGCTGGAGCAAAATAACGCTTGATTCCAAGTGCCATATCAGGCTAAAATAACGGTGGAGGATAAACAACCATGTTCCGAAAGGGATTATCGTTCGCCGTTTTTGGCTTTGTCGTTCTGGTTAGCGTTGCATCGGATATTGTTGCACAAACACCTCAAGACCTCTATGCCCGCGGTATGCAAGCGATGCGTCAAGGAAAATACCAACAGGCGATTCAGGAACTTCAGCGTGCGGTTACGTTGCAACCAGATTATGCCAAAGCACACGCCGCTTTAGGTACACTTTACCTCCAACTCGGCAATTTTCCCGCATCTGAGAAGGCACTGACGCTTGCACTAAATATCAATCCAGACCTGTTACAGGCTGAGGCGAACCTTGCGGCACTTTACACGAAAACTGAACGCCTCGACGACGCTATTCGGGTCTATCAGAATCTGCTGCAGCGGCATCCAGAATCGCTTCAGGTGCGGCTCGGTATCGCGTCCACCTATCAGCAAGCCGAGCGTTTCCCAGAGGCGATTGAAGCCTACCTCGAAAGCCTAAAACATTCCCCGAACCTCGCCGCAGCGATGACGAATCTCGCCTCCTGTTATGAAGCGACTGAAGACGAAGCACAGGCAATCCACTATTATAAAGCCGCTTTAGCCGTTGAACCGAACCTCCCGATGGCGAATGGCAATTTAGGTGCCATCTACCAAGAACGGGGTGAGCTCGACGCAGCACTTCCACTCTTAGAAAAGGCTATCCGCCAGAATCCGCAGTTTACGGCAGCGCGTTATCGGCTCGGTTTAGTTCTCACAAAGAAGCGGGAGTTCCAGCGTGCCGCAGCGGAATACCAGCGGGTTATTGCGCAACAACGCGATCATGTCGGTGCCTACTACAATCTCGCACAGGCACTCTTTCGACTCAAAAAACGGGAGGAAGGCAAACGGGCAATGGAAGCCTACCGTCGCCTCAATGAAATCGCACAGGAGATTGATACCCGTGAACGCGCAATCGTCATGGAACCCAGCAACCCACAGCAGCAGTTTCGACTCGGACTTGTTTATGCAAAGTATGGGAAAATAGACAAAGCAGTTTCAGCCTTTAAGGCAACCTTAGAACTCGACAGCAATGCACACTACGCACTGAACGGTTTAGCCCGACTCTATATCCTGCAAAACGTCCAGTTACAGGATGCAGTTGGATATGCTCAGAAGGCGTTCAGTTTGTCACCAGCACCACAATATCTACAGACCCTCGCTTTGGCGCATTTTAAGGCGGGACAGCGGGAAAGTGCACTAAAAACGATCCGTACCGCCATCGAAATGGAACCCGAAAACGAGGCTTTTCAGCAGACATTAGCAGAGATCCAAAAGGCAGATGAATAAACGAAAGCGTTCAATAAATATCTTAATTCTCCTTCTCATCACAGTCGTTTTAAAAGGTATCATAGACCCGCCAGCGATGGCAGATACAAGCATCCAATTCGTTGATGTGACGCAGGAAGCCGGTATTCACTGGAAACACGTTGACGGTCGGAGTGGACAGAAATACTTTATGGAGACGCTCGGATCAGGTGCCGCTTTTTTTGACTACGATGCTGATGGCGATGCTGATCTGTACTTCGTTAACGGCGCGCCACTCCCGGGTTACGTTGCTGAAGAGGTTCCAACCAATTGCCTCTATCAAAACAACGGCGATGGCACCTTCACGGATATCACCGAAATAGCAGGCGTTGGTGACACCGGCTACGGGCATGGATGCGCAGTGGGAGATTACAATAACGACGGTCAATTGGATCTTTACGTCACAAACTACGGCACCAATCGACTCTATCGCAATAACGGAGACGGCACTTTTACAGATGTCGCGGAAATAGCAGGTGTGACGGAGCCTCGTTGGAGTTCCAGTTGTGCTTTCGCTGACTACGACCGCGATGGTCACCTCGATCTCTATGTCGTCAACTACATCGTCTTTGACATTGACGAAAACCCGTGGTGTGGGCTTAAGGAGAAGGGAATCCGTGCCTACTGCGAACCTGATAACTTTCCTGCACAGTCAGATACGCTGTTTCGCAACAACGGAGACGGAACCTTTACCGATGTCACGAAATCGGCAGGCATTTATAATATCACTGGTAAAGGATTGGGTGTTGTCTGGGGCGACTATAATAACGACGGCGCGCCAGACATCTATGTCGCTAACGATTCCACAGAAAACCTCTTTTATCATAACAGTGGCGATGGCACTTTTGAGGAGGTTGGTTTCATAATTGGCGTGGCACTCAGCGAAGACGGTGCCGCTGAAAACGGCATGGGAACAGCCTTTGGCGATTGGAACAACGACGGATGGTTTGACCTTACCGTCACCAACTACGCACAACAGACGAATACGCTCTATTATAACGATGCTGATGGCTTTTTTACTGATACAACCGCCACAACAAAAACAGCACAAGTTACTTATCCTTACCTCGGTTGGGCAACCGCCTTTATTGATTACGACAACGATGGCTACCAAGACCTCTTCGTTGCTAACGGACATCTTCACGAGAATCTCGCCGAACTCGGACAACAAGGCACTTATGGGCAGCGCAATTTGCTCTTCCGAAACAACTATGACGGCACCTTTGCTGAAGTTTCAGAGACCCTCGGTCCCGGCATGCGGCTTGAAGATGTGAGCCGCGGTGCTACCTTTGCTGACTACGATTTGGATGGCGATATTGATATTGTAGTTACGAATTCAAACACTGTTCCTCGTCTTTTACGCAATGATGGTGGTAACGAAAAAAACTGGATGCAGGTCCGTTTAGTTGCGACGAAGGGTACCACAGATGCAATCGGTGCACGTGTCAGGATCAAAATAGGAGACCTCACACAGACGCGTGAGGTGCGAAGCGGTGACGGTTATCTATCCCAACGAGATCTCACGCTCCATTTCGGTATTGGCGATTATGCCCAGGTGGACAGCATTGAGGTGCGGTGGCAAAGCGGCATGCGGCAACTGATCAAATCTGTGTCTGCAAATCAAGTGCTATCCCTTAAGGAAGGTGAAAATGAATAATGTGGAGAACGCTGTTGAACGCCATTATTGGAGGGCAGTTACTTTCCTCGTGATCCTGATTTTAGCGGGGGCAGGCTTTTGGGGCGTGCGGCGGTTCGCACCTGCGGTGTTCCTCGGAAAACCAGATCTGATCGCTGTACCGAATGACGAAAATTCGCAAAATCGAACGACAAAGCAGGCAGCCGTAAACAAACCCGTCCTTCTTAACATCAATACCGCTTCTGTGGCGGAACTCCAAACCCTCCCCAATATCGGTGAATCAACAGCGCAAAGGATTGTGGATTACCGAACGCAGCACGGCAACTTCGCCAATGTAGATGCCCTCCAGAACGTTAGGGGTATCGGAGCAAAGACGCTGGAAAAACTAAAGCCTTTCGTTGATGCCAAGTAGTACCACATTCTTGTTGGACGTAGTTCCCGTGCGTCGTCCAACGTTCTATTCACGAATGTCTATCCTATCGGTCTCTGTAAAAATGTGTTTAACCGGTACATCCCATCCTTGCGGGTATGTATCTGCTATGACTTGTATCTGGTATGCCAGTCCGATGGGGATAGCGTGTCGACACTCTGTAAGAAAGCGGTCATAGAACCCCTTGCCGTATCCGAGGCGATACCCTTTGCAATCGAAGGCGATGCCGGGAACAATGATGAGTTGAAGCTGCACGATAGGGAAAATGGGGCATGTAGTGTTAGGTTCCAACATACCGTAACGGTGGCGGACCAACTCGGTTTTTGATCCCTGAATTCGCCGGGGTATAAGTCGGTTTTGATCCGTATCTACAACAGGCACGCAGACCTGTTTTTCTGCATGGAGTAACTTTTCAAGGAGATCATGGGTTTCAACCTCGCTCCGCATACTCAGATAGAGCATCACAGTATCGAAACCCTCACTTTGTATCCAACGCACGACGGAATCGGTAATCTGTTGGCTGAATGTAGCACGGACTTCTGGTGCAAGTCCATCTCGCTGGCGAAGCGTTTCAGCGCGGATGTGTTCCCGTTCCATCATCTTATCCTCTGTAGGTGCGCCGGTCTGTTCCTATTTTTGATACCGAACTTTTCCAGCAACTTCTACGATATCAACAATCGCCATGATGACAGCATCAACCGGTTTGTTCCCTGTAACATGCGTCTGCCGGGCAGAACTCCCTGTTGCGACGAGGACAATTTCGCCGATACCCGCACCAACCGCATCCACAGCGACTGTATATTTCCGGTCAACTTCTCCATTCAGATCCACATCTTGGACAACCATCAGCTTACTTCCAATGAGTTTTTCATCTTTCTGCGTCGCGACGACTGTCCCGGTAACTTTTCCAAGGATCATTGAATTAAAAACCTTTCTTATGGGGTGAGGTCTCTGTTCCGCGCTACTTTTCCTCCACCACCGAGTTTGAAACGATTCGCTTTGCCCCGTTTGTGTATGTAAAATTATACACGAAACTCGTTGAAATTTCAAGCCACAATCTATAAAGTCAGGGTTATTCAGTTTTCCCTAGCCGTGGCAGGACTTGATGAATCAACTACCGAGGTCCAGCAAAAAACCTATCTCTTTGCCGACTGCTGATGGCTGATGGCTGAATGCCTCTGTGTATAAAGTGCATCCAAAAATGTGTATAAGTTAGAACCGTTCCGTTCTCCCATAGTTTCGATTTTCTACAGAAGATTTCTTCGCTACACTGCTGACGGTTGATGGCTGAATGCCTTAAGCCAGATTGACAAACACCGGATAATGTGCTAAACTATCTGTAACTTGTAGTTGTTGCGATTTTCTGATAAAGCGGAGGACAACTTGAACCGAGATCATGCAGAGGTCATTGTTATCGGCGGAGGAATTATTGGATGTGCAATTGCTTACAATCTTGCCAAACGCGGCGTGGAACCGCTGCTGATTGACAAAGCACCTACCGTTGGTACAGAAGCCTCTTGGGCTGGCGCGGGAATTCTGACTTCACACGCCTCAACCCATGAACCGTATCCCACACTATGCCGCGCGAGCCTCGCCCTCTATCCAGCGTTAGCAGAGGAACTTCGAGCGGAAACCCAGATAGATATCGAGTTCATCCAGTCTGGGACACTGTCGGTCTTTTTCAACGAAACTGAAGCAGCGGGATTAATAGGACTTGCGGACCGGCGCGTAAAACGTGGCTTTTCAGCGGAAGTTTTGACAGCTGAACAAGCGTTGCAGTTAGAACCAACTCTCTCAAACTCCATTGTCGGGGCAGTGCTGTTTCCTGAGGATGCACAAGTACGCAACCCGAAGATGGTGACCGCGCTTGCAAAGGGTGCTGCGAAACGCGGTGCGAAGTTCCAATTGGGCAACCCTGTTACAAACTTTATCCGAGAAGATACGCGCGTCATCGGTGTCGTCGTGAACGGCGAAACCTTGTACGCGGACACCTTTGTGATCGCCGCTGGGTGCTGGACAGGAACACTGACGGCTCAACTTGATGTGTCAATACAGATTGAACCTGCGAAGGGACAGATTGTTCTCGTTGAAGCGATGCCACCGCCTTTTCAACACATCGTTGATGGATTGGGTATCTATATCGTACCGAGAGCAGATGGCAAAATTCTACTCGGTGCGACTGTGGAATACGTCGGCTACGACAAAACCGCGACTGTAGACGGCGCAAAGCAGATGATTGACGCTGGAATCGCCATCGCACCACAACTTGCGCACAGTACCTTTGTACAAACATGGGCGGGTTTACGTCCTTATGCCAAAAAGGGGCCTCTTCTCGGTTATCTGCCCGGGTATGACAACGTTGTTTTAGCATCTGGACATTTCAAAAACGGCATACTTCTCGCGCCAATCACAGGGCAACTCATCGCTGAACTGCTCACAACCGATCAACCTTCATTATCACTGGAGCCGTTTCAGCCAGAAGAGGTGTAGGAAAAACACAGTGTACGCTTCGGAAAATCGTGATTAAGAAAAAAAATATATTTTTTTGAATTTTAAATGAATTGTTTCAAAATGTACGGGTTTAACTATTAAGAGTTTTTTTTAAAATAAAAAAGGGGTATCAAATATTACCCCTATCTGATGACTAACCTAATAGGAGGGTTACAGTAATGTATCAAAGTGTTTTGTGTTTAACAACGGCACCGTCTCAGACTTGGGCGGTTGGTAAAAGTGTATGGAATAGCGGTAGTAGAGGTAACAATAGGGATTGTGCTTTAGGAGAGTGCACCTCAAGGAAGGCACGGGCATCTAAAACTGCCGACGTGCACCGTTGTTGGACTACGACTCGATTATGGAGAAGGCACAGGCCAAGGAGCGAACAAGCAGGCATCTTCCTATACCTTGGAATGGAAGGAGGGTTACGCGCCTTCGCTTGAAACGCTCCTCGTTTGAGGAGACAAGCATGATACATACCGACGAGCAGTTGATGCTCTCTGTGAAGGATGGAAACAGAGACGCATTCCGAATTTTAACCGAACGACATTATACAAACACTTTAAACTTTATCTATCGGTTTGTCAAAAATCGAACACTTGCGGAAGACCTCTGCCAGGAAACATTCTTACGGTTATGGCGTTGCGTCCCATCGTACCGACCCATTGCCAAATTCAGAACATTCCTTTATCACATCGCCAAGAACGTCTGTTTGAAACAGTTGGCGAAAGAGCAGCGGAACCCTCAGGTTGAATCATTGGATACACATTATGGAGACGACGATGAATACTCTCCTCCAATTGCTGTTGCTATAGCGGATACACGTTATTCCCCGGAGGGACTGATCATTGCCAAAGAGACTTACGAGGCGATTCAGACTGCAATCGCCAAGTTATCGAAGGAACATCAAGTGGTGTTCCGCTTGACAGAAGTTCAAGGAATGTCGTATCAGGAGGTCGCGACGATCCTCGAATGTCCGATCGGTACCGTTGCCTCGCGAAAAAACGCCGCGATTCAACAACTCCGGAAATTTTTAGCACCTTATAGAGCAAACTTATAATATCAAAGTCTTTGGACTTTGCATGTCTAAACCGTTCTGCACTCTGGCGTACAACCCCACGTCAGAGTGCTTTTTTACGAGCCTAAGACTTAGATGAAACAATTCGATGGACAATTGAGATAAGTTGGTTTATGATGTGACGTGAGATGAGAAAGAAAAAGCCCCATTCTTCTTGGTAAATTTCGGACGACAGAAAGAGATAGAACGATGCAAAGCGCACATTCTAAAATCAAAGCACTCACCTTCGATGTCTTCGGCACAGTTGTGGACTGGTACAGTTCAATTGTTGCCGAAGGCGAAGAATTTCGGAACACCCACGGTATTGATATCGATTGGGCAGAGTTTGCCTTGAAATGGCGTGCCGGATACGGACCTGCGATGGACAAAGTTCGGCGTGGCGAATTACCGTGGCAGAACATTGACGCACTGCATCGGCTTATCTTGGAGCGTCTTTTGGAGGAATTTAAAATCGTCGGTTTGAGTGAAACCGATAAAGATCATCTAAATCGGGTCTGGCATCGCCTCAAACCGTGGCCCGATGCTGTCAATGGCTTGGCACGGCTGCGCAAGCGGTATATCGTCGCAACGCTTTCCAATGGCAACGTCGCACTATTGACGAACATGGCAAAATTCGCAGGGCTGCCGTGGGATTGTATCCTGTCTGCCGAGCTAACACAGCATTACAAACCAGATCCTGAAGTTTATCAGACCGCTGCCGATCTACTCGGTCTGTCTCCGAATGAAGTTATGATGGTCGCCGCGCATCCTGGCGATCTTCGAGCCTCACAGGCTGTCGGTTTTCAAACTGCGTTGGTGCCGCGTCCTTTAGAATATGGACCTGACAACGTCCGAAAGGTGGCAGCACATTCCTCCGACCTTGTCGCGAGTGATTTTAATGAATTGGCGGATCTATTGAGTATAGAATGAAGAAAGACGTTTGAATCACGAAAAACAGGAGTCATAGAACACATTATGGACAAAATCCGAATCGCTTTTATCGGCTGTGGCGGCATGTCGTCGCAATTGCAACAGTGTATACCGATGGTGCCAGAATTTGAATTTGTTGCTACGTGTGACCTCGTTGAAGAGAAGGCGGAATCAAATGCCCGAAGATTCGGCGCGCTCCGGCACTATACCGATTACAATGAGATGTTCAAAAATGAAGATCTCTACGCTGTAGCTGTTGTGGGGAGACCGGAGGACAAACTCCATCGAGACATCGGTATTGAATGTCTCAAGCAAGGGTATCACATCTACACCGAAAAGCCGCCCGCTACCACCGCTGAAGGCGCGAAGATGCTCGTTGATGCGTCCGTTGAAACCGGTAAGACAGGTATGGTCGGCACAATGTGGCGACATGCTCCGGCGAATCAAATTGCCAAACAGTTGATGGACGAAGAAGCGTTCGGTGAAACCTGTCAATATCATACCCGATACCTCGCCCCAGGTCCGCGGCTTCAGGAGGCAGGATCGCCTTTTGCGTGGCCCTTTATGCTCGATCAAGCAATTCATCCAACCGATTGCATGCGTTTCTTTATGGGACAGGTCAGCGAAGTCTTCGCGATGGGCACGGTTGACGCAGCATCCAGTACGGTCTCAATCTCCATTAATCTACGTTATGAAAACGGCGGTATCGGCACGATGACACTCGGCACGGGTCCGGTTTTAGAAGCGATGGTTTTTGTCAAAGGCACCGGCAATCAAGCGATCCAGGTGTTAGAGACGCGCAAATTGCGCCTTTATCGTAATCCGACATGGCTCGGCTTCGGTGGTGGTTATGCAGATACACCCACTGAAGAGTGGGACCTCAATACCGCATATCACGGCATCGGCAGACCCGGTTATCTTGAAGAGATGCAGCATTGGGCGAGATCGCTGCAAGCAGGAACACAGCCACACGCCAGTCTTGAAGATTCCTATCAGAACATGCGCGTTTTGGAGGCGATTAGCCGTAGCGTTGAGATGGGAGAAGTTGTTCAAATTCCAGTATAACCTTGACAGATAGAGACATTTAGCATTTTCGGAACTTTGACCCTTAAGTAAGGTTTTGTATGTGGAGGTAGATCATGAGACAGGTATTTGTATATCCGGGTGAAGATGGGTACTGGGTTGCTGAATGCCCCAGTTTGCCCGGTTGTATCAGTCAAGCCGAAACAAGACAGGACGCCATAAGTAACATCAAAGAAGCGATTGAGGGATACATTATTTCTCTCAAAGAAGATGGGCTGCCTGTTCCTGACGAACACTTTGAGGCATTACTGTTAGCAGTATAAGTAGGTTACCACGAATTTCTGGCAGGGAATGTGTTAAAACACTTACTAAAGTTGGTTTTTATCTAAAGCGGCAACATGGCAGCTATATGATTTTGCGTCGGGATGATCCGTTCGCACAAGTAGTTGTTCCTGACCACAAAGAACTGGATAGAGGGACCTTGCGTAGCATTATCAGACAGGCACATCTTGGAGTTGATGAATTCTTGGAATTGCATTCATCTTGACAACCTTACATTCATTGCGTAGCAAGGTCTTAGAAATTAAAGAAGAAACCACAATGAACTGGGCACCCCGCGTAAAACCTATCAAAATCCGTCGACTTTATCGGTATACGCGACTCGGCATCTATGATGATTTGTTATTACACGATGTCGGTTGGGAACTTTATGCGCGTTGTACGGACATCGCTACAGTCGCTGATGTTTACCGCGAAGGACGTGTGCCATGTCCAGAGTGTAGCACGAAGATAGCGCGTCGGATTGATCCACTCTTTAGTACCGGCGAGGGTGGGACGCATGAGAACTGGTTTTACTGCCCGCATTGCGCGAAGCGACTCCTCTGGCGTGACTGCCGACAAGCACTCCGAGACACCCCGCGATGCTTTGATTGTCGCAGTGTCCTGCAAAAAGCAGACGACTTGGAGTGTGTTTGCGGTAAAACTTGGTCCCCTGCAGCTTACAAGCAATCGATGAGAACCCGCGTCCGTCTGCCGTGTCCACACTGTCTTAACCTTATCCGTAAACCAGATCCACCGCCAAGGGGTCGAACTGTCAGAACGCGGAAGTCCAGATCTGAGTTGCAATGTCCGAAGTGTCAAGCCGTCGCTCTCCACCAACACGGCAACATCGAATGTACAGCCTGCGGCTATAAACGTCGGTGGCGAGATTACCGCAAGAGTTTAAAAAAGAAGGACGAGAAACTCGAATGTCCAAACTGTAGGTATACTTTCGGATGGCAAGCGTGGCGTCAAAGTGCCCGTTCGCTAAGAACCGGCAACCCGAGACCCGCGCGCGACTTCATTAAAAGATGGCTCAGATGCCACACACCACAACAGCGTATGATACAAATTGATACGCTACTTCAAACCTTACACGGTAGAGGTCCCTTAGCACCACTCTTTATTGATAGTGGTGAACACAACATCCGCCAGATGCTTGACGATTTGGCGTCATAGAGGAGAAACGAATCATGAAAATTCTATTTTGTATAACCCTCGTTATCGGTTTGGTAATACCCGGCACACTCTGGGCGAAGAATATGGCACTCGAATTAGATGGTAAAACGGCTATCGAAGTCCCGAACAGTGACAGCCTGAATCCCAAAAACGCGATAACGATAGAAGCGTGGATGAACATGAGCAAACCTGTCGGGGAATGCCTCGCAAAGGACTGGGGCGGCAAAAGAGATTACATCTTTCCAGAGATTGTCCAAAATGGAAACGGATTACGGTTTGTCCTCTGGCCCGGCACAAAAATCCTTGATGTCCCCGGATTGAAGCCGAACGAATGGCAGCATGTCGTGGGGGTCTGGGATGGTAAAGAGATGCGGACATATATTGATGGCGAGGAGAAGGGAGCACTTGCCTTTGAGGCAAAGGAATTAGCGGCAACCGAGGCTTCGCTGTATATCGGTGTCGGTGATAGCCAAAATTGGTTCTGTACAGGAGCCATTGATGAAATCCGTATCTGGGAAGTCGCTCGGACCGAAGATGAGATTAATGAATTCATGATGAAGGTCCTCGACGGTGATGAAAAGGGCTTGAACGCACACTACACTTTCGATGAAGGTGATGCCAACGATAATACCAAAAACGGAAACGATGGCAAGGGCGGGTTCGGGAAGCCGAATTATATTGATGTCACCAATGACTTAGATCTCGAGCCACTTTCTGTGGATCCGGGAGATAAACTGACAACAACGTGGGCATGGGTGAAACAGACCCGATGATTGGTTTTGAAATGGCGAGTGTTTTATCCGCCTCCAAAATTAGGGGATACCTTGGTTTGTAGTAGGGCAATTCATTGCCCGTTATTAACCTACACACGTGCGATAAATCACACTATTACGAACCTAAACTAAAATTCAAAATGAATAGAACATTGGATGAGGTGCTAACGTGCCAAAAGACGAACACCAAATGCAAGTCATAAACGATGAATTTCTGAGGCGAGCGGCGCAACTACAAATCGCCCCTGGACCGGTGGGTGATGATGTACCTGAATGGACAATCGACGGTATTGAAGAGCTTCCTGGATTCTTCAATTCAACCGCTGATATCTGGGATCAAAAGTTTGGCGCGGAACCCGATGATCCGTTCTATCAGGCTGTTGCCCTTCAGATACCACAGACAGAGGCATCACTTGACATTCTGGATCTCGGTTGCGGGACGGGGATTCAACTTGAGTTCGTTTTTAAAAGGGCACCCAATGCCAAAGTTACAGCAGTTGATAGAGCACCGAACATGCTTAAGCAGCTCCACGCGAAATTCGCTAATAAAACCGAACAATTGAAATTACAGCAAGGTTCTTTATTGGAACTTACGTTTGGGTGTCACGCGTATGACTACGCTATTTCTACATTGACCATGCATCACTTCCTTCCAGAGAAAAAAGTCGCTATCTACAAAGAGGTAAGAAAGGCTTTGCGAACGACTGGCGTTTACATAGAAGGCGATCAGACCAACACAGTTAAAGGGGAGAAAAGTACACTCTATTGGTACGATAGGTGGATTGCGAAGCTTCCGGGTGGTGATAGTGCTGAGTGGAATTACGATATTACACTGTCACCGGAAACACAAGCCCGTATCCTTCAAGAAGCAGGATTTTCTGAAGTCCAACTTACATGGCATCATCCGGCAGAAGGGGCTGTTCATGTGGCTAAATATTGAGGTGCTTGATATAGTAAGACTATGTAGGATCAAGCGGCAAAAGTGGACTGAAGAAAATAGGCATCGCTTCGCCACTTGATTAACACCTTGGTATTCCGAAAATTCTACTACACCCAAAACAAGGAATAAAAAATTGTATCAATTTTCAGATGAGATTCTTTCGTTCTATAGACAGACGCAAGAGTCGGAAAGGCTGGCGAATGATGTTAGAGGACAGATAGAGTTTACGCGGACCCAAGAGATTATCACGCGTTATTTGCCCAATCCACCCGCAGTGGTGTTGGATATCGGTGGCGGTTCGGGTCCCTATGCCTGTTGGTTAGCAACGGCAGGCTATGAGGTTCACCTCGTGGATCCTGTAGATTTACATATTGAACAGGCGAAGGCAGCCTCTGATCAGCAACCAGAACACCCGATTGCCAGTATATCGCTTGGTGACGCACGAGAACTGCGTTTTTCGTCAGGGGCAGCAGATGCTGTGCTGTTATTGGGACCGCTCTATCATCTGATTGAGAAAAGTGAACGGCTGCTGGCACTGAGAGAAGCGTATCGTGTCTTACAAAACGGTGGTGTCATGGTTGCCGCTGGCATTTCACGTTTCGCTTCTCTCCTTGATTTTTTCTGCAAGGACCGATTGGGCAACTCGGTCTCCAGAGATATTGTTCAACAAGACCTTGAAACGGGTTACCATCGCAACCCAACTGAGAATTTAGAATTTTTTACGGATGCATATCTTCACCGCCCGGACGAACTCAGATCTGAATTGATCGAAGCCGGTTTCCAGCATCAGGCGACGCTTGCTGTGCAAGGACCGACATGGCTTTTTGAGTCGGTTGAAAGTTATTGGTCAGATCCTGACCAGCGTACCGCCGTTTTAGACTTAATTCGGAAGGTCGAAGCAGAGCCGTCAATACTCGGCATGAGTTCGCATATCCTTGCGATAGGCAGAAAATAAAATGCTTGAGAATGTTGTATTAGATAGGATTTACGCAGCCCCTACTGCAGGCGGGGTTTTAAACCCCGCCTGCAATGCGTCATACGTCCGTTATCATGGAAAAGCGCGTAAGTCCTGTTAGAGTAACCCAAGTTGCTACTAACGGATTTTGGGGTATTTGCTTGGGTATTTCTGCGGATTTCAACACAGTTTTTCAGACACTTTCCTCACCCCAGAGGGTGGAATGTCTATAGAAAAAGGTATATCAACGTCCTGCACTCCAGCGGAGTGTTATGTAAGTAAATAGGTGGCTTGTGTCAGAGTAGGAGCATATTCCATGATAACAGATGAACAACTCAAAGTAGAAGGCTTAAAGGCTCTTACGGAAGCCTTGGGCGATGTCCAGGCTGAAAAGTTTATTGCATTGGTTATGCGTTCTCGGTTTGATTACACTAAATGGCAGAAGAAACTGTGGGGTGAAAAGAGCGTGGAGGAGATCAGTGATGCAGCAATGAAATTGAGAAAATCAAAAGACGGAGATAGTTAATAATGCCTGAAGGTCAAGTGGTTCAAAAAACGGAAACCCTCGCTACGGTCAAATCACTGCAAACTGATTTTAAAGCACTCGGTATCAAAAAGGGGATGGTTTTACTCGTCCATTCGTCCTTAAGCGCGATCGGATGGGTCTGCGGCGGTGCTGTCGCTGTCATTATCGCGCTGCAGGAGGTCTTGGGCGAAACTGGGACACTTGCGATGCCCGCCCATTCAACCGACCTCAGCGATCCGAGCCAATGGGAGAATCCCCCTGTCCCCGAATCGTGGTGGCAAACCATACGCGAAACGATGCCTGCCTATGATCCCGATTTAACACCCACCCGTTCAATGGGCAAAATTGCCGAAACGTTCCGAAAACAAAACGGAGTTCTCCGCAGCGCGCATCCACAGAGTTCCTTTTGTGCCCGCGGTCCGCAAGCATCCTATATTATAAACAATCACGCTTTAGCTTATGGCATGGGTGAGAATTCACCGCTTGCCAGAATCTATGATTTACACGGTTCTGTACTGCTCCTTGGTGTTGATCATTCGAGGAATACATCCATACATCTCGCAGAGTACCGAGCGGATTTTCCGAGCAAACGCCTCGTCCAAGAAGGTGCCCCAATCTCACAGGCGGGTTCAAGGACATGGACCACCTTTGAAGATATTGATACAGACGATTCAGATTTCGATCGCCTCGGCAAAGATTTTTTGCGTTCTGATGCGGGCAAGGTGGTTCGGTGTGGCAAGGTCGGTATCGCGGAGTGTCAACTCATGCCACAATCTGCTGTCGTTGACTTCGCTGTTGATTGGCTTGAGAAAAATAGAGGAAATAAAGTGGAAAACATAAGTTTAACAGACTGCTAATCGCCGATAGCCGTTTAAAAAATTGAATTTCTCATTTCGTATGTGTTATACTATAAATATCCAAAGCTGCCACCTAACCAAGTGCGTTCATTATCTTCAAAGAAGGAGCGGATATCATGTTAAGACGTTTTAACGAATGGCGTGCTGAACATGCGCAAAGCCTCGAAAAAGCCAAAGAACAAGGTATCGAACAAGGTATTGAGCAGGGGCGTGCAGAGGTATATGAAGCTATCGCCGCCTGGAATAAACGCCGACTCGCAGCCGAGGCGGAAGGTATCCCTTTCAATGAACCGCCTCCGTCACAGAACGGACACCAGCACGAATAGACCCAAGGAGAAGTCAGATGGAAGCCTTAAAAGAACTTCGTGTATCGAACGATGCGATGAATGATTCGGAAGAATTGCGTCACCGGATATCAGAAGAAGGGTACCTCTTCTTCAAGAAGCTGCAAGATCCTGACAAACTCTGGGTGTTGCGGCGAGAGATGCTAACGACGATGCAGGAAGGCGGTTGGCTCGTCGCGGGGACCGACCCGATGGACGGCATCGCCGATATTTCCACGCAGTGTACCGAAGGCGATCCCGAATACACGGATGTATACCACGAGGTGTATAAGTTACAAGCGTTCCACCGTTCTGGACACTGGCACGAAGTCGTCGATATGGTGGAGAAAATTGTCGGTAGAGAGGTGCTGCCGCATCCGCAGAAGATCGCACGCCTCTGGTTTCCTAAATACACGGCACACACAACCCCAATTCACCAAGACTTCGTTCACTTCCAAGGAAATTTCCAAACCTATACCTGTTGGGCACCCGTTGGAGATTGCCCGATTGAATTGGGTGGCTTAGCAGTCCTACCGGGTTCGCATAAAGTCGATAAGGTCATGGAGCACCACTTTTCGCTCGGTGCAGGGAGTCTGTGTGTTAATGAGGATGAGTTATCCGGTGAATGGCATTCCACAAACTATGAAGTTGGCGATACGCTCATATTCCCTGCTTTGACCATTCATAAAGCACTCCCGAATTTGACCGAGGATCGGCTCCGCGTGTCGCTCGACAACCGCTATCAGGCTGTTGATGACCCGATTGCTGAGCACATGCTGGAACCGCACCTGAATATCTTTAACTCCCTCAAATGGGAGGATGTCTATCGGAATTGGGAATCTGACGATCTGCAATATTATTGGAAAAATCACGATCTCACTGTCTTGCCAAGGGACTTCAGTTACGGGAACAAAGGATTTGAGGAAGCATTAGAATTGGCAAGAGCTGGAGATGAACGCGCCATCTTACACTTAAACCGATCAATCAAGCGCGACGCGACGACCGAATTGGCACAGCGCGCCGCAGCGGTTCTGCAAGAAATCAATGCCGGAGCGACACAGTAATGAGTTTTCACTACGAAGACATCGTTCCGTTCGGCTATAGGGCAAGCCATCCATAGGGGCGGCCAATGAAGATTAAAGCAGTAGTGTTATTTATAGTGATGTTCGCGACGGTAATCGTACTCGTTGGATGTGGTCCTAAGTTAATAGATTGTCCGGATAATTCGGGTGGGGCTGCTACTGTTAAGGTTGGTAGGGCGGAAAACGGGATGCTGTATGAATTTGGCGTGGTGGCAGTGCGGTACGACGAAACAACGCAACAAGAAACGGATCTTACGGATGATGTTCCTTCGGCTGCTGTGAATGCGTTTTTTGTTAAAAGTGGGTATACACCAAAAGTTAAAGGGCTTATTATAGATTATGAGGTTATTTCTTTCGACAGTGACATTGATCCCTATCCGATGTTGAAAAAATTAGGAAATATCCCAGGTGTTATAGAGACAGATTTGCATGTTTTCCATAAAACCTCTGAATTGCTGTACGCATCTTCCTTAGATTATATTGAAGAGGAAGCGGATAGAGATGTACCGTCGGGCAGGCGAGCAATAGTTGATGTCGGCAGGATGGAAGACGGATCGTTATATGAGTTCGGTGTGGTGCTGATACAGTATGATTGGATGCACACAACAGATCCTACCCCTGTAAAAGCCGTGAATGCGTTTTTTGTTGGTAAAGGGTATACACCGAAAATCCTAAATTCATTTTCCGATTTTGTAGTTATAGAGATCGGGGAGTGTGTTGATACCGCACCAATGCTGAAAGATATTGAAGCGATCCCAGGTGTTATCCGTGCAAGACTCAACCTGTTACACACCACCCTTGAGGTTCTACGCGGCGAGACAGATGTCCCCGGTATGTCCGTGTTCTGATGCTGATGGTAATTGTGTATTGGTGTTTCTGAATCACAGACTACTATTTGTGTGTTGGTGTTTCGGAGAGGTCTTTGACGAATTCATAAGTCCAATCTACAGCCCGATAACCGCAGTTACTATAAAAGAGGAAGGCGCGGTGGTTATCCCAGGCAGTACTAATCGCTGCGTGCCGGTACCCGATTTTCTTCATCTCTTGAAGGGCATACTGAAGTAGATAGCGTCCCAACCCTTGTCCCTGAAACTCATCTTCAACACCGAGCCAGACGGTATGGAGCCAGTCTTGTGCGTCAGGATGGCTTGAAAACTCACCACCGCAGAGGTTTTCACAGATACCGACCTCTTCACCGTTTTGGTGGGCACGCACGGTGCAATTTGGTCGTTCTCCACGCCCCTCCTTCCACTCGGTAGAAAGCGTTACAGGTAGACTTGAAGGGATTGGGGTAACGGAATAGTCTTCCCAATCCAGAAAAACCTCGCCTTCAGAACGTTTATATCCGTTGAACCCCAAAAGTGCTTGCACCTGATCCAGGGCATCCGACAGATAGGCGTGTTCAAAATGATAGAAACGATACCGATAATCTTGCCAAAAGGCGGTGATTTGGGAAATGTCATAAGTTTTCAGATAGGCTTCTGCCTTTTCAAGCACGGCTTGTCCAGCACGCCGGGCACCACGTTTGTAGCCCAAAAACCGAATAACGCCATCTACGCTTTCTTCTCTCTCGATCCCGACGTGAATAAACGCCTCCACAGTACTGTTCACCATTGCAACAAAGGCAGCTTCGGAATCAATTCCATCCTCCTTTTTATCGGCTTTACCGGTGGTAACCCCACGTATCGCAGTAGCGAATTCTTCCTCATTTACTGGGTAGCAATGCGGTACGTTGGCGGTTAGACGGTTATAGAATTGTGTCACCGATGTTTGCAGATCAGGTGTATATTGCAGAATTTCCATCTATTTCCTCTATTCTCTTTTATCGCACTTCCCACAGCAGGATTGTTCCGTCATCGCTGCTGCTGGCAAGTGTGCGACCATCTGGGGAAAATACGACTGACTTAATAGGCAGCGCGTGTCCTTCAAGTATTTGTCTATTCAGTCCTGTCTCTGTATCCCACAACCGAACCTTTCCATCTTCGCCTCCAATGGCAAGGATATCACCTTTTGGGGAGTATGCTACGAGAAGCCTCATCAGCTCTATATTCCGTCCCAATATCTCTTCATACTGTCTTGTCTTTATATCCCATAATTGGACACCCGAACCTCCACTTGCGAGCGTTTTTCCATCCGGAGCGTACGCTATCGAGTGGACAGTATCTGCGTGCTCTGAAAGGGTCGATTTGTATTCTCCAGTCACTGCATGCCAGAATCGGATTGTTCCATCACTGCTTCCACTTGCGAGCGTCCTTCCATCTGGTGAATACACGACCGAGTAAACAGATTCCTCGTGTCCGAGCAGCGTCTGAATCTGTTTTCCTGTATTCACATGCCACAGCCGAATCGTTCCATCATTACTTCCACTCGCCAGTGTCCAACCATCTGGTGAAAACGTTATGGATCGGATATCACCTGTATGTCCTTCAAGTGTCAACTTGTGTTTTCCAGTGTCTGTGTCCCATAATTGGATCATGCCGTCCCAACTCCCACTCGCGACTGTCCGATTGTCTGCTGAATATGCCACAGAAGTTATACCACTGTTATATCCTTCAAGTGTCAATTTGCGCTTTCTGGTATCTACATCCCACACCCAAATCGCGTCGTAACACCCAGTCGCTAACATTTCTCCATTTGGTGAAAAAGCCAGAGAAGAGACAGGTCCCGAGTATCCAGAAAGCATAGCTTTATCTTGACCGGTGTCAACATCCCACAATCGAACCGTCTCGTCCCAACTCGCGCTTACAAGTGTTTTTCCATCGGAAGAAAACATAACCGAATAGACTTTATCCGTATGTCCAGAAAACGTCTGTTTATGCTGCCCCGTGTGTGCATCCCATAACCGAACGCTCTTATCATCACCGCCACTCGCGAGTATGCGACCGTCTGGAGAAAACGCGACAGCATCTACACCGTCAGCGTGTCCGGCAAGCGTCGGTTTGTATTGCCCCGTTTCAATATCCCAGAACCGAATGCTCAGATCGTCACTCCCACTCGCCAGCATTTTACCGTCGGGTGAGAATGCAACTGAATTAACCGTATTCGTATGCCCCAAAAAGGTATCTTTATGTTCTCCGGTGTCAACATCCCACAGCCGAATCGTTTGATCAGAACTTCCACTCGCGACTGTTTTACTATCTGGAGAAAACGCAACTGAATGGACTGCATTTGTATGACCGGAAAGCATTCGTTTCAGTTTCCCGCTAGTTGTATCCCATAATCGAACCGTCTCGTCACTACTCCCGCTCGCGAGTGTATTTCCGTCTGGAGAGAACGCTAAGGAACGCACATTGGAGGTGTGTCCGGAAAGGACTGCTTCCTGTTCTCTTGTGCTGTTATTCCATAACCGAATTGTGTAGTCCTCTCTGAAACCTCCGCCACTTGCAAGGGTCGAACTATCGGGTGAAAAGGCAACCGCGCGGATTATACCTATATCTCCTCTGAGAAGCGCGACTTCGGTGCCCGTATGTGTGTCATAGAGCCAAATTCCTGCACTGCCCGCCACTGCGAGTGTCTTACCATCCGGTGCATAAGCGATATTCTCCATGAATCCTTTACCAAAACGCGCTTTAGCCCCTTCAGGCAAATTCAAGTTGGTATAATCTTGAGCAGAAGCATCCAGCGGAAACGATACAAAAAGGAGGGATAAGGTAATGATAAATATTGTTTTCATCTGTCTATCTCCGAGTCATCTACTTTATTTATTCTATTTTTGGACGGTAGGCGCGCTTACAAAGCGTGCCTACCGAGTGAATCAAACCCAACACGAACGAGTCTTCAACGTCTTTGGACTTGGAAACTGGCATCCAACGCCTTCGCAACCCGGACCTGTGATTCTTCGAGGTGTGCCAAGCTATAATCATCGAGTCTCCCTTGAGCGTTTTGAAGGACACGCTGTATCTGCGTGTTGATTTCTTCGAGATGTAGGCGTGCGAGGGATCGCGCATCTTCGGGGGTGCCACTGTCGGCATCCAACACGAGTCTGATAAGCTGCTTGAGGTGTTCCCGCTGCAGTCCGCGCCGGAAACTGGAGATAAAGGTGTCCGTATTCGACCACTGCTTTTCGCCGACATTCCGGTCGAGTTCTACCCAAACCGCGTCCGTGATGCCTGAAAAGAGTTCTGGCAGTGTGAACACATCTTCACCCTCCGGAAACTTCAACTCTGTGTCCTGAATCCGCGCCAGAACATTCGGATAAAGCAGTCGTTCCAAGATAAAGGTTTGATTGCTCAAAATGACCCGATGCACCGGATAATCCAAACGCGTAGAACTCCCACTACTTGATCCCCAATCACTCCAACGCGTGACAGCGAGACTGTTGAGTAGGTCAGCCGAGAAACCGAAGGCTTTGTCCGAGAGGGCGTATTCCTTGAGGAATTGGAGTGCTTCACGTTGTTTCGCCGCAGGAACCGGCACGAAGGGTAAACGTCCATTTTCATCACCGCGGTGATCGCGATGGTGATACTGCCCGCCGATATAGCGACTTGCGAGATACATCGCACTCCCGTGCTCATAGAGTAGGGTATCGAACGCTCGCCGGACCCGTTGATAGCCCATTCCCTCTTTTATGACCTTGTCCGCAATTTTATCCCAAAGTTTGACGACAACCTCGCGCCGTTGTTTGGCGAACTCAAATGGGTCAGCACCCAGATCCCAAAGATTTACCAGCGGATCCAGATTACGGTATTGATAGCCGTAAACATCTTCATCTGTGCCGTAAGTGAGTTCCGGTCCTGCGACACGGGAAGCGATTTTACCCAACGCCTCCAATTCATCTTCAGGTTTGCTTGCCTCGATCGGTTTATAAGCATACTCAATCACCCAGTCATCCCAAGGACCGACTGTCGGTGAAAAGAAATGTCCTTGCTTTTCGCCTTCGGGAGCGATATTCACGCCTTCGTATTCCATAACGGAACCGTAGAGGGGTTCGTCTTTCTTGGTGTTCAGTTCTTCAAGGGAGAAGATTGTACTCGCTTTAAAGTTGTGACGTAACCCTAACGTATGTCCGACTTCGTGCATCACCAATAATTTCAGTGCTTCCGCGATATAAACTTCTGATAGTTCACCGCCTTCATCCGTTAACCCACGCGCCTGCAACACACTCGCCATGAGGTTCATCTGATGTGCCAAGCCGGATGACATCTGACACCGAAAGTGGGAGGTGTGATCCATTGGATGATCGCGTTCATACGCCAGTTTATCGAAGAAGGTCCTGTAATCTTGCTGCCAGTATCTGATCCAGCCGTCACCCAAAAGGATATCAGCATCCAAGATCTCGCCTGTGAGTGGATTCACGCGGGAGGGACCATACCCAAAAGTTGCCCCGACAATCCAACGGATCGTATTATAGCGTGCGTCTTCGGGGTCCCAATCTTCATAGTCTTGCTGAATCCGTGCTTCAATTGCGTCAACAAAACCCGCCTTTTCAAACGCCTTGTTCCATTCGAGAATTCCTTGTCGGATGTAGGGACGGTAGCGGTGTGGCACTGTTTTCTCGATGTAAAAGATAATCGGTTTTTTCGGGGGTGAAAGTTTCGCGTCTTTGTCTGCTTTCTCCAGATGCCATCGCTGGACATAGCGGGTGAAGGGGGCATCACTGGTTTGAAGTGAATAGTCTTTGATCGCTGTCATAAAGTGCCCAAGCCGGTCATCAGCCAACCGAGGACGATAGTTGTTTTCTGGAAGTTTCGCGAGGCTGTAATGCAGCGTCAACTGAATCCCACGACTGTCAGGGACAGCCTCTATGTAGCGTGTTGATGTGTAGACGGCTTTGACTTTCAACTCGACATTCTTTGGGAACGCCTTGATTTTTCCCCAAGTGCTACGCGTTCTGTCGAAAGCACCACCAATATAGCGTGCCAAGGGGGGTAAATCGGATATGAAAACGGGTGAAATGTTTACCAAAAGGCTTTTCCGTTGTGGATGGATACTTTCAATCTTGAGAGAAAATAGTACAGAGTCACTATAACCATACGCAACGGCTTGTGCGGTCGGTGTCCCTTTCTTAGCACGGAAACGGGTATTTTTTCGCACGAGATGCACATTGTCGCCGACACGTCGCCAAGCCAGCAGCCACTGATCCCATATCTCCCCTGCGGCGAGGTAGCTGTTCCCCATACCGCCTGAAATCGTAATCAGAAATAAAAAAGGCTGGTTCAGTTGTGCGGGTTGTATCTCGCAGTAGAGGTTCTCTTTCTTCTGGTATAGTTTGTAGAAACCCTCATAACTGGTGCTATCTTCAGTTACCTTTGCGAAATCTTGGAACTCTTTTTTTGTTTTTTTAGGTGTTTCCTGTGTTGTGGGTTTTGCGGGTTGTGCTGTTTCCTGAGCAGCTACCGAAAGGCAATAACTGCTTATTAGCGTTAAACAGATCCAAAAAGTCAATAGATATCGCACTGTTTTTTCTCCTGATCTTGGATGCAGCTTACAAGCGAAAACTTGTTGAGGTTGGCGGGGTTTGATGAAGATTAATTTATTAATTCGGTAATTCCGTATTCTGCACGAGGCGGGTATCCCCCCTGCAGGCGAGGATTGTATCCTCGCCTAATTACCGAAATATTTTCTTAAACTTCAACAACCCCGCCAGAAAATAGTTGGGTTTTATGAAAATCCTGACCGAAACGTACGAGCGTTTAACGCCTCTGGACTTGGAAACTCGCATCCAGGGCCTTCGCGACTCGGACTTGCGATTCTTGAAGGTGTGCCAAGCTATAGTCGTCAAGTCTCCCTTGAGCGTTTTGAAGTACGCCTTGTATTTCACTGTTGATCTGTCCGAGATGATGCCGAGCAAGCGATCTGGCATCCTCAGGTGTCCCACTATCCGCATCCAGTATCAGCTTGATGAGTTGCTTCAGGTGTTCACGTTGCAGTGCACGACGGAAACTGGAGATGAATGCATCCGAGTTCGACCACTGCTTTTCGCCGACATTTCGATCCAGTTCTGTCCAAACCGCATCCGTAATGCCTGAGAAGAGTTCTGGCAGTGTGAACGCATCGTCACCTTTCGGAAACTTCAACTCTGTGTCCTGAATACGTGCGAGGACGTTGGGATAAAGCAAGCGTCCCAAGATGCGGGTCTGGTTGTTTAAAATCACATTATGCACGGGGTAATCCAGACGTGTAGACCCCCCGGTCCCGGAGCCCCAATCGCTCCAACGCGTGACGGCGAGGCTGTTGAGTAGGTCAGCCGGAAAATCGAAGGCACTGTCCGAGAGCGCGTGTTCTTTGAGGAACTCAAGTGCTTCGCGCTGTTTCGCTGCAGGGACAGGCACGAACGGTAAACGACCGTTCTCATCGCCACGGTGATCGCGGTGGTGGTACTGCCCGCCGATATATCGGCTTGCAAGATACATTGAATAACCGTATTCACCGAGCAGTGACCCGAAGGCACGCCTGACCCGCTGATAACCCATTCCCTCTTTTGTAACTTTGTCTGCAATCTTGTCCCAGAGCTCGACGACAATCTCGCGACGCTGTTTGGCAAATTCAAGCGGATCAGCACCGAGATCCCATCGATTGACCAGCGGATCTAAATCCCTGTACTGATATGTGGACGCATCGCCATCTGTGCCATACGTCAGTCCCGGCGTTGCGACACGGGAAGCGATCTTGCCTAACTCTTTTAATTCACCTTCGGAGTTGCCTGCATCGATTGATTTATAGGCGTACTCGATCACCCAATAGTCCCAGGGTCCAATGGTCGGTGTGTAGTAATGCCCCTGTTTTTCTCCTTTGGGCGCGATATTCACGGCATCGTATTCCATGACGGAACCGTGGATGGCTTCACCTTTTTTCTTGTTTAGTTCGTCGAGAGAAAATATCGTGCTCGCTTTAAAGTTATGCCGCAATCCCAACGTATGTCCGACTTCGTGCATCGTCAGCGATTTAAGTGCCTGACCGATAAACTCTTCCGGCAACTCACCGTCTTCATCGACCACGCCACGCGTCTGTAGGACGCTCGCCATGAATCCCATCTGGCGTGCCAACCCGGATGCCATCTGACAATGGAACCGTGAAGAGTGATCCATCGGGTGGTCCCGTTCATGATCAAGTTCATCAAAGAATGTCGTATATTCGCGCTGCCACGATCTGATGAAGACATCGCTGATAAGGATATCCGCGTCTAATATCTGACCAGTTAGTGGGTTCACGCGAGAGGGACCGATTGCGAAACCTGCGTCAACAACCCAGCGGATCGTGTTATAACGGGCATCTTCCGGGTCCCAATCCTCATAATCTTGTTGAATCCGTGCTTCAATCGCATCGACAAAGCCTGCCTTTTCAAACGCCTTGTTCCATTCCAGAATTCCCTGTCGAATGTAAGGACGAAAGCGATGCGGTACCGTTTTCTCAATGTAGAAAATGATCGGATCCATTGGTGGCGACAGTTTCGCCTTCTTGTCCGCTTTCTCCAAATGCCACCGGTTGACATACCGGACATAGGGTGCATCACTCGTTTGGAGTGAATAGTCTTTAACCACTGTCATGAAATGTCCGACACGGTCATCAGCAAGCCGCGGGCGATAGTTGTTAGATGGAAGTTTCGCAAGACTATAGTGCAAGGTCAACTGGATGCCACGACTGTCAGGAACCGTTTCTCTGCTGCCACTCGCTGCATACACTGCTTGAACCCGCAGCTCAACGTTCTTCGGGAACGCTTTAATCGTTTCCCAAGTACTACGCGTTTTGTCAAATCGAGCACCGCCACCGATCCTACCCGCCATCGGCGGTAAATCGGACATAAAGACAGGCGAGATATTCACCAAGAGACTTCGCCGTTGTGGGTGTATACTCTCAATCTTAAGAGAAAATAGCACGGAATCGCTGTAACTATAGTCCACCGCTTGTGCGGTCGGTGTCCCTTTATCAGCACGGAAACGCACATTTTTCCGCACGAGATGCACACGGTCCCCTACAC
Organism: Candidatus Poribacteria bacterium; assembly: GCA_003635255.1. Taxonomy (GTDB): domain Bacteria; phylum Poribacteria; class WGA-4E; order WGA-4E; family WGA-3G; genus WGA-3G. Next base: position 60,710 of record PYJC01000106.1, read on the forward strand.
GTCGCCAGACAAGCAGCCACTCGTCCAACGTCATTCCTGAGATAAGGAATCCCCTGCCCAGACCGCGTGAGAGACTTATCATACATAGGAAAGGTTGGTCTAATTGTGCGGGTTGAATTTCGCAATAGAGATTCTCTTTTTTCTCGTAGAGCCTAAAGAAACCTTGATAACTTTTACTGTCTTCAGTAACTTTAGAAAAATCTTCAAACTCTTTTTTCTTTTTCGCGGGTGCTGCCTGTGCTTCAGATTTTGCGGGTTGTGCTGCCTCCTGCGCAGATACCGATAGGCAATAACCGCTTATTAAGATTAAACAGATCCAAAAAGTCAATAAGTGTCGCATCGTTTTTTCTCCCTTTTGGTGTAGCTTACAGTTTCCAAAATTTGCTGTTATTATAAAGCAGGCAATCCATCTGGTGTCTCTCGCCACGAATTGCTGTGTTTTGCGCTATATGTATTGTTCTCATCTGAACAAGTATATCATTTTTCTCTGATCTCTACTACATAAATTTCTCGCTTTAATGATAATGAATCCGACGGCTGCCGTCAAATGAAATGCGAGGCCAATCGCGTTCCCAGTTTTCGGAATGATATGGGATATAGTGACACGCTAACGCATGTCTACGGGTGCCCGGTTTCAAAATTTTCGCGCCACCGTGAATCAGTTTCCCATCAAAGAGGATAACATCTCCTGCGTTCACCATAACTTGAATTATATCCGTACCATTTTCGCGAACGAGTTGTTTAACGGCTGGAAAATACCGGTTGTGTTGTTGTAACTCGTATGTTTCTCCCGGTAGCAGTGTCATCGGCACATCGTTTTTCGTGATTAACCGTCCCCTGTTTGAACCGGGCTGCACGATGAGCGGTCCGTTGTTCTCATCCACCTTGACCATCGCAATCCATGCCGACATACAGTCCGGTAGGTAGTATTGATCTTGGTGAAACGGATGCTCCGACCCTTCATAAAAATGCATCGTCTGGATACCCTCCGGTTCGCCGCCAAAACAGTCTGTAAGCGGCTTATGTAAGCGGGAATCAATAAGTAAGTTTAATACGTGCGGGTCGTAGAGGTGCTGATTGAACGTGCGCGATCCGTATTTGTCCTGCTGAAAGAATCCATCAAGCTGCTTACGTCCTGTATGGAGGTCCTCTAAGTGTTCAACAAAGTTTTCACACTCTTCGGGCGCAAGGACACTTTCAAGGACAAGATACCCGTTTTCCTCGTAGAACGTTTTTTGCGCAGGGGTCAAACCTGACTGTTCAGATGCCATTTTTCCTCCTTTAGAAGTTAATAACGCTTTTTATGCGTTTCTCTTTCATTTTATCACAATTATTTAGTGAGAATGTAGTTAAATTTCTAAATGTACTTGATAGTTTTTGTTGAAGTTGTTAAGGTTAACATTCCAAGGACAAAATAGTGAGAAACTCTTAAAGGAACAATTTATGAAAACAGTACCAAAGATTGTTGCAATTGGTGGCGGAGAAATTAGAGAAATGGAAACCGCTGCGATTGACAAACGCATTATCGAATTGACCGGTAAAACACAACCGAAGGCACTCTTCATTCCAACCGCCAGTAGTGACGCGCCCGGATACATCGAGACTTTCGAGAAAGTTTACGGTGAACATCTTGGATGCCAGACGCGGACGCTCACGCTCACTCAAAATCCGCCAGCATTTGATGAGATGTCCGCGTTGGTGTTGGATTCAGACCTCGTCTATGTGGGGGGTGGGAATACCTACAAGATGATGAAGCTATGGCGACGATTGGGATTAGATACCGTGTTGGTGGAAGCTGCGTCCCGTGGCACCGTTCTATCGGGTCTCAGTGCCGGTGCGATCTGCTGGTTTAAATACGGGCATAGCGATTCTCGGTCTTTCTCCAGCAACCCCGAATGGGACTATATCCGTGTCGGGGGACTCGGATTCATCAATGCGGTCTACTGTCCACATTATCACTTCGAGAAGCGAGAAACTTCCTTTTCACAAATGATTGCAAAACGGGGTGGCATCGGCATCGCTTGTGATAATAACGCAGCGATTGAAATCGTTGGGGAACGCTACCGTATTCTCACCTCTGCGCCTAATGGAAAGGCATACAAGCTCTTCAACCGTAGCGGAAACGCCGTTATTACGGAATTATCTCAAAACAACGAGTATACGCCTTTAGCCGATCTTTTACGGCGAGGATAAGACTATCATTTTGTCTTTAATGCTCCCCAGAGGGTTGACAATTTTCCTTTAGGCGCAATGTCGTAAGGTTCGGTGGATTCAAAGTTCTGGAGCACTTCATCCGCTGTGAGCGGACGATTGTAAAAACGGACTTCATCAATCATACCCATGAAGTGGCCTGTTGATTTTCCAGGAAACTTTCTTGCACCAAGGGTTACAGGTGCTGTAAATGGGGCAAATGCTCTGTCTCCACCTCCAAATCCATGGTTGCTTGTAGAACCGGATACACCGTCTATATAGACAATTCTTTTACCGTTTCCGCCGCCTTCATGTATCGTATAATCGTTTGTATAAACAATGTGGTGCCATTCACCATCAAAAACACCCACACTTCCTCCGCTACCAGCACCGCCGCATCCATTTGGTCCTCCAATCCCAATGTAATGACGAAGCGTTCTCTCCCTAATCTCAAATCTAAATTTATCATTACTTCCATTGAGTTCTATTCCCCAATTAGGACATTCCGCACCACGCGTATTAATGAGCGTCATCCAATCCTTCTTATTAGTGGTTTTAATCCAAGCTTCAAACGAAGCCGTGCCAAACTTTTTGCCGAAATCTCCAAGCGTGGTTAGGTTTACAAAATCGCCAACACCGTCAAATTCGAGTGCCTCTCCTACCTGACCGGGAACAACTTTAGGATTTCCAATGATTTTACCATTGTTGTCACCCCAAACATCTTTTACTGTTTTATTGATAATGTATGCTTTATCAAAGGTCCAATAGCTGACGAGCCCATCTGTTACAACAGACGCAGGTGCCGTATTGAGTGAGAAAATACCGATAATTATCGCAAATGTCATAGAGTAGATTCTGCTTTTCATTGTGATTACTCCTTTTGAAAGCGTGTTAAAACAATCCAACCTGCCACCTATACATAACTTTTGTGGTTGAAGCAAACCGATCTACGAACTTACGTTATTTAGATTTAGCAAATTCCGTGCCAATCTGAACAATACTATATTGACGGAGTTTTCTACAAAACGCAGAGGAGGCACTGCACGAAATAGGGCATTCTCTATACTTGACCGCACAAAATGGGGTGTACTTAATGACCAAAGCTGCCTATAACCTTTTAGGTAGTTGGAGTAAAATAATACTTTTCAATAAATGAACAGCACTGAACAAATTATGGCATTTTAGGCGGCAATTTGGATTAAAGTAATACTATATTGCGCGGAAGCTGTCAAAACAAAACCAGAGCGGATCCCAACAATTTACCTTGACGGATTTCATTACGCATGCTATGGTATTAACACATTTTAGGAAGGAGGAGGACCTTTTCTCTTCGCGATGCAAGCCTCGTAAATCTTTGTCGAGGATGCGGAGAGTCTCGGTTTTATATGGTTTATGCAGGTTGCAGCAATGTTCGGTGATCAAAAAGGGGGCGTGGTTGAAAAACCGGATCCCCGCGCTGGTGGCGATATCGCTGTCGTCAAAATCCATGCTGTCCCGATGTGTACGGAATATAAAGGGTTCATACATGGTGGCACCGGTGAACATTTCGGTCACGAAGCCGCTGGCGAAGTCGTTGAAGTCGCACAACCCGGCCGCGTCAAAGTCGGAGACCGCGTGGTTGTTCAACCCCAGAACACCTGTGGTAAATGTCAGATGTGTGTCATTGGTGAGCACATCCACTGTATGGGAGGCAGTCGTCCAAGTATCCGGGATCTCGTCGGAGAAAACGTGGCTTCGGCAACTTATGCACAGTATATGCACAAAATGGAGGATATGTTATGCCCGATTCCAGATGATGTTAGTTATGAACACGCTGGAATGGCATGCTGTGGACTCGGACCGACGTTTGGCGCGATGGAGCAGATGCAGGTCAATTCGTTGGATACGGTCATGGTAACCGGCTTAGGTCCTGTCGGGTTAGGTGGTATTATCAATGCACACTATCGCGGGGCGCGTGTCATCGGTGTAGAGAGTCATCCTTATCGTGCCGAACTCGCGAAAAAGTTGGGCGCAGATGTTGTCTTGGACCCGAGTGACGAAGATATTCTCGATCAAATTCGGGATTTAACGGACGGTGTCGGGATTGACAAAGCGGTGGACTGCTCAGGCGCATCGGCGGCGCACCGGTTGATGGTAGATGCAGCCCGCAGAAAGGGACAAGTCACATTCGTGGGGGAAGGCGGTGAATTTCCGCTTGCGGCGAGTCGAGACATGATTCGGAAAGGCTTAGTCCTACGTGGGAATTGGCACTACAACCTCGGTGTCTATCCTAAATTAATGCAGGTCATCCAAAACTCACCTGAAGTTTTAGACACATTTATCACACACACTTTCCCGATGCGTGATGTACAGAAGGCGTGGGAATTACAGGCGACCGGAGAGTGCGGTAAAGTCATATTGCATCCGTGGGAGTAGCCGATTCTCAGACGGTTGCGTCTTGAAGACGACGGAGTTTGAGAACGAAGGAACTCTCGTCTAATTCTACCATATCGTAAGAGATCGCTTCCCCTTGGGAGACATCACACTTGAGTATGGTGTTGTCCGACAGACCGAGGGGAAGTAAATTCTCAGCCCAAGCAACTTCCGCGCTTTCAATCAGACCATTGACGGTATATCCACCGCTCCCGTCGAGGCGTTCGCCTGCTTTCAGGTTGCGTTTGGCAACTGTGATAATATCAGCAACGGGTGTCGGTAGAGGTGTCCCTGTGGGTGCTCCGTAAAGGACAGCCTTCGCAATTGAAATTGGGGCTTCGACTGCTACAAGATGATAGGGACGGTAGAGGAGATAGTTCTTGCCATCACCGCCGGGATGTAAATTGTAACTGGCAAGGTCTTCTTGCGTGAACGGGTGATCCGTCCGGATGACGACGAATACACCCATCCGAAGTGGATTGTCTAACATCGTTTTGCCGTCTGTGTCAATGCTATTTGCGAGTTCGACGACCCCGTGGCGGCTCAAAATGCCGCCTTCTTCTTTTGAACTGAAGACCCGGGCAATGTCAGAAATGTTCACTGACGGTTCGTGCATGCCGCGAACATCTGGCGGGAGTCCCGCCATGTTCGCCAAAGAGGTCATCTCAATCTGTGCTTTTGACCCATCTCGGAACGAGTTGAACATCTTGAAGTTAATCGTGCGTCGTTCAATCAACTCTTGACTAAATCCAAATCGTTGTGGGACGGTGTCTGGTATCCCAGCGCGGTCATCGTTATAAAATATTGTGCCTCTCCCGGCAGCAACGATCTCAAAGCCGAGTGTTTTTGCCCATTCGACCATGTTCATCGTCACGCCGGGTTGGTCGCCATCAACAAGTGTATAGACGACACCGGCGTTGTCTGCCAAACGTCTCAGGAAAGGACCGATGGTAACGTCCGTCTCGACGTTGACCATCACGAGATGCTTCTTGTGCATCAGCGTGTGATATGCCATCCGTGCGCCGACTTCGGGGATACCCGTTGCTTCCACAACCACATCAATCAGGTCGGATTGAATAATGTGCATCCCGTCTTCGGTAACGACGCGTTTGCCGCTACGGATCGCGTCGTTCATCTCGTTAACGTTCCGAATATACGAAATAGCGTCGGGTGGGATATTACTGACTGTATATGCGTCTATGGCATGCTTCAGATTGATGTCGGCAATCGCACTCGCGACCATGCCTTGCATCTGTGAAAGCTGCGCGACCAACCCAGCACCGAATTTTCCAGCACCGATGATGCCGACACGGATCGGGTTATTCTCCGCTGCACGCTGCGCAAGTTGTGTCCTGAACATCAGAATTTCCTTCAATTTGGTTTTCGATTCAAGGCGTACCTTGAGCCATTTTCTCGTATTCTGCTCGTGTGATCTCAAAATCTAACGTTTCGCCATCATCCACTTCCCTTGAGACGGTGAACCCGAGCGACTGCCATAATGCTTTTGAGCGTGCGTTATCGGCGCGAACATCCACCGGACAAAACCTGTCAATACCGAGTTTCTCAAACGCATGCGCCATTAAGCATCGCACGACCTCTTTTCCATAGCCTTTACCCCATAACGTCTTGTCCCAAATCCCGATGGGTAAACGCATCACTTTTTCACCTTCAATTTTTGCCCGCTCTAAGTTCATCCACTGCAAACAAACCTCACCGATGGTCCGTCCACTCGCCTTTTCTACGATTGCAAAAAGGAATCCATCTTTTATCATCATCTTAGCTGCGAGCTTGAGATAGTCGCTTGTGATAGGTTCGTCAGGTGGGGATTCTTCCATTGCGTTTAAAAATTCAGGATCTCTGTAGAACGGGACTGCAGTATCAAAATCGGCATCCTTAAAGGGGCGGAGTTTCAGACGTTCGGTTTCCAAGTGAATGTTATGTCCTGCGAAATTATCCGGTTGTGTCATATTTGAAGTTTTCCTTAGTGTCAACAGCCGCAGCTGCTCGGTGTCCACACCGGTTCGGCTGATGATTACAATCCTGCCCGGTAGGTCCGCTTTGCAAACGTGCCTAGCGGGAAGAAAAAACAAGCAATGGCACCGTCACTGCGTTAGCATCCGCAGCTTCAGCCGCCCGATGTCTGCACCGGTTCGGTGGTATCTGGCTCAGGCGGTGCTACCGTGCCATTCAAGTCACTGAATGGTTGTGGTTTTTAACGCGATGCGTTCAAAATATCCTTCAAGCGTTAATTCCATAGATTCTCTCATATTCTGATCGTGCGATTTCAAAGTCCAACATCTTTCCGTCGTCTACTTCTCGTGCAACAGTTAATCCGAGCGATTGCCACAATGCTTGTGAACGGGTGTTATCCGCAGGAACATCCACTGGACAAAACCGATCAATGTCCAATTTTCCAAATGCGTATGCCATCAAACATCGCACAACCTCTTTGCCGTAGCCTTTACCCCACAACGTCTTGTCCCAAATCCCAATGGGTAGACGCATTACTTTTTCGCCCTCAATTTTCGCACGTTCCAAGTTCATCCACTGTAAACAGACCTCGCCAATCGTGCGTCCACTCGTCTTTTCTACGATTGCGAACAGAAATCCGTTGTCCCGCATGACTTTACCAACCCCTTTGAGATATTCCCTTGTGATAGGTTTGTCAGGTGGAGATTCCTCGACAGCGTTCAGAAATTCGGGGTCTCTGTAGAAAGGAATAGCAATATCAAAGTCGGCATCTTTGAAGGGTCGAAGTTTCAGACGTTCAGTCTCGAAATGAATATTGTGGCATGCAAAATTCCCTATTTGTAGCATATTTATGAATTCCTTTAAAAATTTATAAAATTTAAATGTACTGCCATATAAATCTAAGAAGGGCATAAAAACCCAACTTCATAATACGACACAAGTAGGGTGTTAGGTTTCACTTGGCATCTTTTTAAATGTGTGGTGTATGAACAAGCGCATATTTTTCGTGGTTTCTTGGCTTTCGCTGGCACCGGTTCAATCCAAACTGTATCTGCACGGATCCTATGCTTGATGTCTCCAAATACTATAGACTGAATAGATACGTAAACTTGCTCAACACCGTCCAGTCATGTGTATGAAAACCATCTGATGTGTCCCACCCTTGATCGTATACGAGGTAGAAATCGCTTCCTGGACGATAGATGTAATTGAGCAAAAAATTCGCGCTGACCCGTTCCGCGCTATCGTTCCACTGAGCATACAACTTGGTAAAAAAACGGGTGTTTAAGGCATAACTGATACGTGTCCCGACAACGTTTGTTGTAAATAGGTCGGTTTCGGGAAGGTTAATCCAATTACGTTGATATCGAGTTTCGATCGCGAGTTGATAGGTCATCCGCCATTGGCTATCGATGTCAAAGCTCACACGGTTGCCGTGAAAATAATCCCCGTACTCCACACGACCAAATACGGCAAACGGGCGACTACTCTCAGTGAAACCACGTAGCGAAACCTGGTTCATCTCATAATCACCGGCAGGTATCTCGGCATCACCGACACTAAAAGACTCATCAACACGGTCGAACGACCGTTGGACATTAAGGCTAAATCCATCGTCGGAGTCCAAAAGTATATTCCCGCCAATTCTTGCGTCCCAACCGATGAGATTGTTATCATGGTCCAATAGATAACCACCGGCGAAACCTGTTCCGACATCCCGTACACCGTACCGGCTAATTTGGATTCTATAATCGGTATCCAACATTAGGGACCTAATATTCCTTCGATGCATGAATCCCATTTTACTTGTAAATTGAGGACCGATGTCAAGGTAGGAAGCGTTAACGCGAAAATACTTGTTTCGCCAGTTATTTGAGAAGTGCCATGCCATATCGCGTTCTTCTGGATCTGGCGACCAACTGCCAACCGTCATCGCACGCATCCGCCACTGATCGTGTGGTCTAAAAAACAGGTCTATCCCGCCGTTGCGATGATAATCGTTATCGAAATCGCTCTGCCGGTTGGTGAGAATGAAGCCGACGGTTGAATCGCTGAGAATGTCCCGCTGCATTCTTAGTACAGAGAAGTTCGTCATAGGAATTTCCCCGGAAGCAGCGGTCGTCATGTTGAGCGCACCAACGCTATAAGCACCGACCTTTCCCGTCAGTTTGCCGCCACCAAGTAGCCGGATCTCTTTTTCATCTTCGATTCCAATGCTGCGACTATAGAAAACCGCCAATGGTGGTGGTCCGAAATCCCCGATACCTGCCCCGAATGCAAACAGTCCACTACCCTCAAGGAAAAAATCGCGCCGCTCTGGAAAATAGAGACTAAACCGTGTGAGGTTCACCTCTTCCTGATCCGCTTCTACCTGTGCGAAATCGGTGTTGAGTGTTAAGTCCAACGTCAAGTTTGAGGTTATGCCGTATTTCATGTCAAGTCCCATGTCGCGTTCGGTGGTGCGATGCCAATCTCCGTCTTCAAGGTTCCTCGCCAAACCGCCGAGGAGATACGGTTTGACATCAAAATACGATGGCAACGCAATGCCCTGAAGCCCGGTTAGTTTGCCTTGATATATTGGATGGTATGTCCCGGGCCAACTCTGACTTCGAGGCACCTGAATCCACTGTGTTGTTTCGTTTGTCCGTTGAATATTGCGTCCAAAATTCACACCCCACACCATCGAATCTTTTTTCTTAAACCGGAGTTGATTAAACGGAATCGCGATTTCGACTGTCCACCCTTTTTCGTGTTGTCGTCCCGCAGCTTCCCAGATACAGTCCCAACTTCCGTTGAGGTTTTCGCCACCATCAGTGACAGCGGTGTCTGATAGCGCGCCGAGGGCATTCGTCCGAAAGAAGAAGCATTGCCGCTTATCGCCGTAGGTGTCGAGCATAATGTAAACATTATCATTTTGCCAGAGTTGCCCGTCGCGCCGCATTTCGTTGGCAACAATCTTGTCAGGTTGGGAATCGTAGCACTCAAATCCGATATAAAGTTTCTCTGTGTCGTACAACATGCGAACTTCTGTGCGTTCGGTACTCGGTTGCCCTTCGTCGGGTGATTGTTGGATAAAGTCGTCAATGACTTGCGCCTGTGTCCAATCTTCTTCGTTGAGATGCCCATCAATTTCGATTGCTTCTTGGGTGAACAAAGGTCTGATTTCTTTGCTGGCTTCAGCATTCAGGTCCGCTGCAGCAATCGCTGCGAATATCAAAAGAACGACTCCGTAACGCATCTTTTTACCTCATTTAAGATTTCGCCTGTAAACGTGATACTTTATTGCCGTTTAAAAAAGAAACACCCTCGCCGAGACTTATTTTGTGACGTTCAGCAATGGGCGTTGTATTGTATAACTCGGAAAACGTTTTATTCTTCAATTATTCGCCCACCACTGCACGGTACATGGAAATACCGATCAGCACGACACCCAAACCGATGAACGTGCGAAGGCGATTTGCATGTATCAATGTAGCAAGCGATAAATAAAACATCCCAGCGTCCTATTTAGAATTCATGTATGTTAAGTATTATACCATATTTTAGGGTAAATGTCAAACTTTTTTCAAGAAGAGCGAGACAGTTCACAATTAAAGATGAGAACGCAACAATCGCGTCTTGGTCTTACAACTTCGGAAACTTGACGAGATAACAGATGTCGGGTATAATGGATAACAAACATCCGCTAAAACCGAAATAAAAAATTGAGAGGTATATTTTCATGAAAGATTTGATAGTGCGAAGGCTCACCCTTAGTGTGTTTATGACACTCATATTAGTATTAACATTCAGTGTCACAAACATTATGGATGCACAGGTTCCTGATATTATTGTTCCACAAAAGATAGAGTCACAAACGTCAAAAGCGTCCCATGAAAATGATACCGTCCCTGTAGCTGCACGGTTCAATATTGCTATCAGTGAAATCATGTACGTCACCAACACCGACAAACTTCCGCAGTGGATCGAACTCCACAATAGAAGCGGACGGAAAGTTAGCCTTGAAGGGTGGGAAGTTACAATTATGAACCACCCAGCGGATAAGTCCGTACTCGCCACTACGCTCATCTTCACTTTAGGCGCAGAGATACTTGATAGAAACCAAGTGCTGCTACTTGTGACTGAGCGGGGACCCAACTCAGGCGTTGGCACAGCAAAAGGGGACATCCAAGCAGACCGTGTTGTCATCTTAAAAGACCTTATTGGTGGCACCCCCGGCTACCGCCTCTTGAGCCAAACCGCCTTCAAAATCATCCTCACGGCACCGGCTATCTCGAAAACTGCTCACAGACGCAAGCGGCTAAGCGACATCGTGGGCAACCTGGGGGAAATCCCCGCATGGAAACTTCCGCTGATTGAGGGAAACCAACGGAGTTCTCTTATCCGAGCGTATGAAGGTAACAACGCAACGGGACGCGCGTATGATGGTACGGCAGCAGACGGATGGGAACTTACCGGGAAAAAAGGTGCCCAGTATACAACGCCACACACTACCTACTATGGACACCACAGCGATCACAGCACACCGGGGTATCGCGCACTTGCACCCATGCCTGTGGAACGCTCACCTTTGCTTGTGGAACGCTCACCTTTGCCTGTGGAACTCTCTAAATTTCGCCCTGAACGTAAAAGATCCAGCAGTGAAGTCGTTATCAGATGGATAACTGAATCTGAAACGAACAACGCTGGATTCAACATCCTTCGCAGCGAAAATAGAGACGGTGAGTTCACGAAACTTCGATTTGTCGCAGGTCAAGGCACTACAAGTGAGCGGACGCTCTACGAGTGGACAGATAAGACTGCAAAACCCAATGTCGTCTACTACTACCAGCTTGAGTGTGTCTCTGTAGATGGTACCCGTCAGACCCTCCGCATGAGTCGCCTCAGAGGGAATATTGGTCGCTCTCGTCACCCAGTGGATCCATTTTGGTGGAGAAATTTAAACCAGTAAGAGCAAATCTACAAATTGTGTCCTTTTAGGCATGCCCAACATTACATACCCCTATGGTGAGATATATCTATAGCAGTGTTCTCTCCTTTATCCTTTAAGGTATTCATTGTATGAAAGCGAGCAGAATATCTTTACTCAGTTTGCTAACTTTAACGGTTCTGTTCTCATGCGCGCGGATTCCCGAACAGTTTGTTGAATTGCCTGAGGAGAGAAGCGATTTTACGGTG
>PYJC01000107.1 GCA_003635255.1 Candidatus Poribacteria bacterium
GCGGACGATTATTGAATCAGTGATCAAGGAACTGAAAACGCAGACACAAGTCGAACACAGTCGCCATAGAAGTTTCGCTAACTTTCGAGTCAATGTTGTTGCTGCGTTGATTGCGTATCAACTGTTGGAGAACAAACCTGCGGTGAATCTCTCACAACTTCAAGGAATCAACGATTTACCCGTGCTTTGCTAACTTATAAACTTTTTTCAAACTCACGTTATCGGAGTGATAGACCGGAAGATCTCATCAGAAGGTTTCGCACACAATTAAATCCACGGATTGCAGTAAGTGTTGATATGATCTCTACCGGCACCGATATAAAGCCACTTGAGTGTTTGGTTTTTATGCGTGCGGTTCGGTCCAGTGGCTATTTTGAGCAGATGATAGGGCGCGGCGTGCGTACTATTAACCCAGAGGATCTGCGCGCTGTTACTGGTGATGCAGATGCAAAAACGCATTTTATTATCGTTGATGCTGTCGGGGTTTATGAATCTGTCAAAACCGATTCACAAGCACTTTCGGGTGATCCGTCCACGCCTCCTGAGCCAAACGGAGCGCCGCCAAGAGACCATAATCAAATCCTTGACGATGTAAGCGTGGATCAAGTTCTTAATACGGGTTTTACCCCTCAAAGTTCCACACAGGTGACCAGAGTCATTCACGCCTTTAAACAGTTTATTGATCAAAATATGGATGACTTATCTGCGTTACAAATTCTCTGTGAACGGCCGGGGGCACAAGGCAAGCTGACTGTAGATAGCTTAAACAAGTTAGAAGAATCATTGCAACAGCACTCGAACGGACTGACCTGTGAGTCATTATGGTTTGCTTACCAAAATCGGTTTCCAAATAAAGTTCGAGGAAGTTTTGAATGGCGTACAGACATCATATCTATCATTCGATTTGCGATGGGTTATACCTTCTTTCTTGATCCTTTCAGTGCGATTGTCAATAGAAAGTTTGAAGAATGGATAACCGGCAAAGCCTTCACACAAGAGCAACGTGAATGGCTTGAGATGGTCCGAGATCACATCGCCACTTCACTTGACATTCGGATGTCCGATTTTGAGTTAGCTCCCTTTGCTGAACTCGGAAACGGTGCGAAAGTGTATCAACTTTTCGGCGATGATTTAGATAACATTCTAACGGATCTCACAGAAAAATTGGTTTCTTAATTTCCCTATGTTATGAAAGTGCGTTCCGTCCAAGACAGGAAACAGTTTGTCTTCAGGCGAAATTTATGATACACTTATAGAATAGTAAGATATTGAAGGTAAACAAATGAACTGAAACTGAATGATAGGATATTATTATAATGAATCTAATGGATTTACCCCTGAATTGGCGGATTGTGAGATTTGGGGCGGTTGCTACGTTTACCAAGAAACCAAAAGGTTTACGATATTCAGAATATAACGCAGTCCCGTTTGTGCCGATGAATTTAATTCCAATTGCCAAGCTATATTCTAAGGAATTCAACCTCAAATCAACCGATGAACTCAGCAGCGGAACTTACTTTGAACCCGGGGATATTCTTCTGGCAAAAATTACACCGTCTTTTGAAAATGGTAAACAGAGTATAATTGAGGATTTGCCAACATCGTTTGGCATTGCGACGACTGAAGTAATTCCAATTCGTGAAGTTGAAGGGATCAGTGATAAAACCTATCTTTTTTATTATTTGTTAGTTCCTGATGTCCGCGCGCTGCTTACAGCGAGAATGAAAGGAACAACAGGAAGACTACGATTAGGGACAGAAGCACTTGCCGACTTGGAAATGCCACTTCCGCCGCTGGCAGAACAACGCCATATCGTAGCCAAATTAGAGGTGTTGTTTACACAATTAGACGCAACCGTTGATAGCCTCAAAAAAGCACAAGCGCAGTTGCAGCAGTATCGTAGATCAGTCCTCAAAGCTGCTTTTGAAGGGGAGTTGACAAAGGAATGGCGCGTAGAGTATACAAATAAACTTCAATCAACGAATAACCCAACTGGGTTCCCACAAAATTGGGAAAAAACAATGGTTGAGAAAGTAATAAAAAAAGTGTCTCTAAGTGGAAAAAAATTGAAAAAAGGTGACTATGAACCTAAAGGGAAATTGCCAGTAATAGACCAAGGATCATCTTTTATTGGAGGATACACAAACGAGGAAGGACTAAAGGTTGAATGCGAACTACCAGTTATAGTTTTTGGAGACCATACTAAGGCGATTAAATATGTAGACTTTGACTTTGTAGGCGGAGCTGATGGGATAAAGGTGATAAAGTCTCAAGAAATGTACCATCCGAAACTGTTTTATTATTTTATCCGTGCAATTTCAATTCCGGACAGAGGATATTCCCGACATTTTCAATTTTTGGAAAAGGCACAGATACCTGTCCCACCGCTTACTGAGCAAGAACAAATCGTCTCTGAAATTGAGCGGCACCTTTCAGTTGCTGATGAAGTCGAAACAACCATCGCGACAGAACTCAGACGCGCTGAACGATTGCGACAGTCTATCCTCAAGCAAGCGTTCTCTGGTAAACTTGTTCCGCAAGACCCGAATGATGAACCGGCAAGCGTCCTATTGGAGAAAATTCAAAAGGAAAAAGGACCTCAGCAACCGAAGCGAAAAAAGAGGACAACAAAAGTGAAAGCAACACTTTCGGTAAAGCAATTGTCCTTACCTTTCGACTGAAATGCATCTTTCGTCAAGATCGGAGCATTCCCATTGCATTTGATGCGGACTTATATTAAAATAGCCGTATGCAAACAGTAGACCGCTTAGTTACAGCATGTATGTGAGGAAATTATCCGATTTGTCCGAACTCCAAAGGAGAATCTAATGAACGATCAGGAATTTCGAGAACATATCTTAACATTTATTGCGAAGTCAGAGCAATGGATGCAGGATGCAAGTAAAAAACTTGATGTTATTAACGATTTACAGCAACAGGTGTCATCAATGCGTGACGAGTTGGAGGGTACGCGGGAACCCGAAACTTCGCTATCGCCGCCGGAGATAAGGGTGGTGAAAGGTGCACACGAAGACAACCCGGACCCGCTCCTCGCCTTGGCAGGAACGCTGAAATCTGATGTTACTGACATCAGTGAACGCCACGATGACTACATTGCATCTGCTTTGCTGGCAGAGTTACGAGGAGATGAGGATGAATGAGGTCTTCGGGGATACATCTGGATGGGCAACTTTTTTTTTTGAAGACGAACCTCATCACGAGAAATCCCTTTTATTGATAGCACAGTGGAAGCAACAAAACAGAAAGATTGTTACAACAAACTACGTTCTAAGCGAATTAATTGTTTTACTCGGTTCTCGTGGGCAATATCGATCAGCTGTTCTAAACAATATTAAGATTATTCGCTCGGACAATTGGGTCGAAATTGTCCATATAGACGAATCATTAGACGCTGAAGCGTGGCAGCGGCTTGAGGGTCGGCTGGATAAAAAATGGAGTCTCCTTGACGCTGTAAGTTTTATTGTGATGGAAAAGCGTGGTATAACTGAAGCTTTAGCAACTGATCACCACTTTGAACAAGCTGGCTTTGTACGTCTTTTAAAATAATGCAGCCATTCTTGGATAGGAAACACATTATGGGAACCGAGCAAAAGGAACATGATCTCTCTTTACCGCCTGCAGATAAAGTGCTGTTTCGTAAACAGATGCAACGTGAATTAGACGAAATCCGCGAAGAAGTCACGGAAACTTGTGCGGTGGCTACCGAAGTTGAACCTATTCCAGAATCGGCGTACGTCGAAACGCTCTCTTTGCTGGAACAGATACCTCGTAATATTCCAATGCCGGACATGATGTGGTTGGAAGATGGAGGGGTTGGTTTGGAATGGAGGCCGAAGGAGGGCATCGCTACGATGAGTCTCTATCGGGATAATCACGTTACCTTTGGTGCAGTTTGGGGGAAGTCTTGTGAAATTTGGGGGTCTTGCCCACTATCAGATCCCGTTCTGTTACCGAATTTTCTGAAAATGTTAAGCGAAGTCTTGCAAAAATAGTGCCTTTCGCAAAGCAGTTTCCATATTTGCAAACAGCATGGGGTGGTCTCTATGGCAAAAACAGAACTTGAAGTCCGATTTACATTACCGCTTGATGAGGTCTTACTGAAACACAAAGTGGACGCGGGGCACAAGGTGGAAGAGGCTTTTGTGCTTGAACTCCTACACCAAGGCGACATCAGTGCTGGTAGAGCAGCACGACTGCTAAATATTTCGCGATGGGATCTCTCGGAACTGATGTATGAAGCCGGAATTTCCGCGTTTGACGACAGCCTCACCGCAGAAACGTTAGACGCTGAAGTTAAAAGTGCCTTGAAAGATTTTGATGAACCGAATCTATAATATTGTCATAAATATGGAGGAGACGATGAAGAATCTGGTAGTAACAGAGGAAATTTGGAAAGAAGGCAATATGTACACCGCCTACTGCCCGAAGTTAGACGTTGTGAGTTGCGGTAGAAACATTGAAGAAGCACGAAAAAATCTCCTTGAAGTTATTGAAATACACTTAGAAGAAGCGGCGAAACTCGGAACACTCAAGGCATTTTTAGAAGACGCAGGTAAGGAAAGTTAATTCATGTCAAACGAATCCACAACAATCGTCCAGAAACTCTGGAATTTCTGTAATGTCCTCCGAGATGACGGGGTCAGTTATGGCGATTACGTCGAACAACTCACCTATCTGCTGTTCCTCAAACTCGCTGACGAACAGACGAAACCACCCTTTAATAAACCTTCAACAATCCCCGCGGATTTGGATTGGGAAAGCCTACGCAAGGAGACCGGTAAGGCGTTAGAAGATCAATACGTCAAAATCCTGCGAGAATTAAGTAATGCAGAAGGTTTACTCGGTGTAATTTTCCGAAAATCCCAGAATCGTATTCAAACGCCAGCGAACCTGCAACGCTTGATCCATCTCATCAACGGCGAGAACTGGAGCGGGCTGACTGCCGACATCAAAGGCACTATCTATGAAGGACTTCTACAGAAAAACGCTGAGGATACAAAAAGCGGAGCAGGACAGTACTTCACACCCCGTGCGCTCATCAAGGCAATGGTTGCGGTGATGCGTCCTGAACCGATGCAAACTATCTGTGATCCAGCATGTGGGACTGGAGGTTTCTTTCTCGCCGCACACGACTACATTTCCGAGAATTACGGCAGTACGATGCCCCGCGAACAGAAGGAATTCCTTAGATTTAACACCTTCGCTGGTACAGACATCGTTGATAACGTCGTTCGCCTCTGTGTGATGAATCTATACCTGCATGGCATCGGTGGAACAGAAAGCCCAATTACAACTGATGATAGCCTCATGAGTGATACAAATGATCGTTATGACATAGTTCTAACGAATCCACCGTTCGGGAATAGGAGTAGTATTACAATTACTGCCGATGGCGGTAAGCGCAGCAGTACATCGCTTACTTATGAACGCGACGATTTCTGGGCAACGACTTCAAATAAACAATTCAATTTCCTCCAACACATCAAGACTATTCTGAAAACAGATGGACGCGCCGCTGTCGTCCTCCCAGACAATGTCCTTTTTGAACGTGGCGCGGGTGAAACCATTCGGCAGCAGCTGCTCAAACAATTTGATGTCCATACCCTCCTACGACTCCCTACTGGAATTTTCTATGCACAAGGTGTCAAGGCGAATGTACTCTTTTTCGACAAGCGTCCTGCGCGTGAGGAACCGTGGACACAGAAACTCTGGATATACGATCTACGGACAAATAAAAACTTTACACTCAAAACAAACCCACTGACAGACACCGATTTACAAGATTTTATCACCGTCTACAATGTCCAAAATCGTCACGAACGGATTGAGACAGAACGGTTCCGCGCCTTCAGTTACGATGAACTTATTGAACGCGAGCATGTCAATCTTGATATTTTCTGGCTAAAAGATGGGTCCCTTGAGGATGCAGCAGATCTTCCTGCGCCAGACGTATTAGTGGCAGAAATCACTGATAATTTAGAGACTGCGTTGGCACAATTTCAAGACATTCAAGCAGAATTAGACAGGGACGATTAAACGGTTCTCAATAACACCCGTGTACTTGATATAGCTTGATGGAGGAAAGTTAAAATCATTATTGTGTTTGACGTAAATTTATGCTAAAATATTAGATATAGCAGTAAGGACTTATTCTTAAATTTTGATAGGTGACACACCATGGAAATGTTACAAAACGACCTTAGCGTTCAGCTGCTGCCAACAGACAAGGCACTATTTAGGAAACATATTCAACGTGAATTAAAAGAAATCCGTCAGGAAGTTGCGGAAGCGCATGCCTTAGACAACGAGATCGACCTCGTTCCTGATTCAGCATATGACGATGCCTCCAATCTATCAGAGATACTTTTTGATCACCGCATTCCTATGCCTGACATCGGTTGGTTGGTAGACGGTGGAATAGGGTTTGAATGGCGATCACAGCAGGTCAAAGGGATTGGCACAATGAGCATATATGGAGATAAAAAAGTCATTTATGGGGCATCTTTAGGAAGCGGACATAAAGAAAAAGGAACTTGTGCATTAACTGATTTAGTCCAACTTACCGGCTTCCTTTCGACGTTAAAGACCTTATGCTCTCAATAAAGGACTTGATATGAGCGTTCTGCCAGATGAAAAGTTGACTCGTTTCATTTCTTCTAAAAGCGGTTTTTCCATTGCTAACAAAACGGTCAGTTATAGAGCGTTTATCCCACCGAAAAAGAACCCACAAGAACTTTCTGTATATCGTATTTCTACTCTCATGGAAGACGAAAACAAAATTTGGGAGATCGGGAGAGAATATGTACAAGGGGAACAAACAATAAAAGCAAGGGCAGACTTTTTGGCTGAGGTCGTTTACGAGAATAACCTTAAAGTAGTTGCAGACACGCAAGTTCATAAACTACATGCAAATATTATGCCTCTTCCAACAAATAAGGAAGATCGAGATGAGATTTTAAGAGAACTTGCTCTCGCCAGTAAGTTAGTTCCAATCCCAACAGAATTAAACAATAACGACTAAATGAAGACACACCTCCTTGAAAACCTCCTCGGTTGCGAATTAGAAGAGACGCTCATTGCGATCTCCGCGGATGCAGACACATTTGAAACGTTTCTCGCCACACTCCCGACAGATTCCGTCGAACACTACCTCACACCGCAATGGGTCGTACTTGCTGCTGGTAAAGGGACGCGGATTGATCCGACCGGACGCTTGAGCAAAACGTTGGACATCATGTTCGGAGAACAAAATATGCTCCAACACTCACGACGTTACCTGCCCGGCAACCGTCCTGATATTGTTGTCATCAATCCACAAATGGCATCACGGATTGAGAACAGCGGTTCTGCAGCGCAACTGCTCGGTCCCGATGCGATTCCCTGTATCCAAGAAGAGATGAACGGTACAGGTGGCGCGTTGCAAGCTGCGCTCCCTGCACTCCAAGACTCCGACGCTGAATGGATCGGTGTAGCATTCGGTGACGAACCCTTTTTAGAACGTGAGATTTTCGCACAGACATTGCTCTCGCATTTTCTCTCCGGTGCGGATGTTACGCTATGCGGAAAAATCCCTGAAACAGTCGAGGACAAGGGCGGACTTTTTTTTGATGCTGACGGAAAACTCACGGGAACGAAAGAGTGGTATGACATGACGGAAGCAGAACAGCAGGAGATGTGGGATCGCTTGTCCCGCGGCGAGGCATACACGAACACAGGTATCACCCTCATCCGGAAAAGCGCGTTGTTAGATCGGATACATCGGTTAGAGCCGCATGCAAATCGGAACGACGAGCTCCACCATGTTGATCTGATCCGGCACTGTTATGAAGACGGGTTGAAAACAAATGCCTTTATCTATCGCGGTGACGTGTTATCCGGGGTTAACAGGTGGTCAAATGTCCTATCGGGTGAAGCAGCATTGTATGCACAGGTGCGGGAATCGCTCGCGCGAAAAGGTGTTCGCGTCGATCCTAATGCACAGATAACATTAGGTGGTGATGACATTGAAATTGGCACGGCGTGTTATCTCATCGGTAACGTGCATCTCGGTGAAAAGGTGCGGATCGGGGATTATTGTAGGCTCGAAAATGTGACGTTGCTTGGCGCAACAACGGTAGGCGATGCAGCCGGTTTACAGGAGGTTTCGGCGAACGATACGACGTTTGCATCAAATCCGCTTTCGGAAACATTGGCGGAACCAGTCCG
Source organism: Candidatus Poribacteria bacterium (assembly GCA_003635255.1). Taxonomy (GTDB): domain Bacteria; phylum Poribacteria; class WGA-4E; order WGA-4E; family WGA-3G; genus WGA-3G. The sequence goes on from PYJC01000107.1 coordinate 8,227, forward strand.
TGGACTTGCGACAGGCAGTACGATCAAAAATTCCACATTCGATGGGGTGAGCGTAGGTGATGGCGTTCAACTTTCAGGAGTTGTTGCGCGTGGGACAGTGATTCCGTCGGATATTGCTTTGACGCATCAAACACTCGGTGTTCCACCGGCACAAGCTCCGCCCGCGGTCCCGAAGTCGCTTTTTGATCAGATCGTGCCACTGGAATACATCCCTGGCGTGTTCACTTTTGGGGAAAAAAAGGAATTGTCCGATTGGAAAAACCTTCGGGAACATGTGCAATCGCATAGTGCTGCAGAACTCATCCCGCGTGCGACAAGCGACTCAGACCTACAACAAGTCGTGTGTGATGCCGTCCAAACACTCTTGGATGTGCGACGCGCAAATTCCGATTATCTGATTGAAGCCCTCACGCCTGAAGAATTGTGGGGAAGTATCTTTGAAATGGTAGGTCTCCATACCGGCAATCCGAACCCTTACCACAACGATAAACTGAAGGCACGACAGACCGCGCTCGCCTTGCTATCGGATTTTTGGGAAGACAACTGGCTGACGCGTTTGAAGTTAGTCGTTGCCGGGAATATTATTGATTATAGTAGTGCGCGGGTTGTCAATAAACTCAATGCAAATCCTGAATACTTTTCTGAAGCACTGCGGGCAGCGGTTGAAACGCCTTTCGCTATTGATTGTTATGAACAGTTTTATGACAAGGTGATTGATGGTGCGCCGCAGCAGATCCTTTGGCTTGCTGATAACGATGGAGAAGTGATTTTTGATATTGCCTTCATTCAGGCACTTGTGCAGCGTGGACACCCGATAATTGTGGTAGGAAAAGCAGATAACGCCAGCAACGACGTAACCCTTGCCGATCTACACGAAATAATAGGCTACCCGCAGTTTCGAGAACTTCAGGAAGCCGTTCGGGAAGGTGTAGTCAAGTTGATGTCGTCAGGTGCGAAGACGATCGGCACCAATCTCTATCAGGCGACACCGGAATTTGTGAACGCGGTGTTGGAAACCGATCTTGTTATTTCAAAGGGGCAGGGAAATTTCTACACCACTCCGGGCTGGGCAAAAGACACTTTTTACCTCCTGCTCTCAAAGGGTTTAACAGCAGAACGGAGTACGGGTGTTGTCGCGGATCGGAATTTACCGATTGATGGGATGATTTTGGCTTACCTTCCGGGTGGGACAAAACGGGTTGCCACGCTCCGAGAACTCTGTCGTAGCAGCGATTTTTAGTGATCTAAGAAACACCCAAGCAAAAACACCCCCTAAATCCCCCTTATCAGGGGGACTTTAAGAGGAAATGGGTCGGTTTCCCTAAATATTTATCAAATTCACGTTTTAATCAGTATCAGGTGCCCCTACTTTTGAAATCGTGTATTCCCGTTTTCCTGACGCAGGCACCGGAATATAGTCTACAAATTCCACAGTGACAACGACATCTCCACCGAGTGCCTTCTGGATACACTGAACGAGGTAACGACGCGTCGCCTCTGTCCACTGTCTGTTAACAACCACTTTTAAGACACAATGCTTAAGGGTCTCTTGGATTATCTGGAATTGGTTCACACCCTTGAGACCGTAGAAGTGTCGTGTGAAATAGCCCCCGTGTATCAATGTCCCAGTTTTCGTACGGAAAGTTGCAGTGGTGCGTCCAAGCAGTTCAGCCAAAATAGGTAAGTCGTTACCGCAGGGACACGGCTCGTCTGAAAGCATACCGACATCCCCAATTCGATACCGAATAAACGGCATAGCATAGTTATTGAGCTGCGTGACCAGAATTTCTCCGGGTTCGCTGTATGGATCAGGACTGTCTATTTCGAGGTAAAGATCGCGACAGTTGATATGCATCCTGCCTTCTGCACATTCCATTCCGATTAACCCGACTTCCCGTCCACCATAGCGATTATGGACTTTCGCTTTGAAAACAATCTCGGCTAAGGCGCGGTAATGTGGATGTAACATCTCAGCAGAAGTTATAATACCCTTCAAATTCCATTGCGGGATCAAGTCGTTATCGGAAAGAAACATAGCAAATTGGTAAAGCGATGAAGGATAAGCGAGGATGGTCTGCGGGAGGTCCCGATTCATCTGTTCAAAGGCTGCGAGCATCGCTTTGTCTGTTAAGTGAAACCCGTTGAGCCAATACTGATTCCGCCAGAAGTTATTGATCTGATGTTTCCAGCCTCCATCGTCTTCCAAATCTGCGAGGGCACCCCAGATCACCAGTTGCGGTTGCCCAAAATTCCAGCCTGCCCATCGATCAAAATAGTAAACGCTCAAGTTTCGTTGATTCCAATAATTTCTATCTTGATAGAATTTAAGTGGCGTACCTGTTGAGCCGCCCGTAGCGTTCACAATCCGTTGCTCATCAGTGAAGGCAGTAGAACAGAGTTCGTCCAATTGTTCTTGAACGTTCTTCTTCTCAAGTGGCGGAATTTGCGATATATCAGGCGTTTCTGTCTTTAGCAATTCACGGTAATAAGGTGTTGTCTGGTAGGCGTGCCGGAGGAGTTTTTCTAAACGTTCTGCCTGATATGCCTCAATAGTTTCGCGTGGGGCATCTAACAGTGCAGCTGCCCGTGAGCGTTTGAAGTGGTAGTGCACACCTTTGCGATAAGTGTTATAGGTGTACCATCCTGCTTTGGAAATTAAAGTTTTAATAGCGCGATGAATAGACATGGTTTAAGGGTGTTGGACAATATACCCAAACGGGTTAAGGAAAAACAGAAAATCACTAAAAATCGTTTTAGAGAGACATTTAATATATTAATCAATGCGCCTCAACATGACTATAGATAAGTAAGCAAGTTTTATGCCAACACCTTGAATAAAAGACATATTTGTATTGCAATATCTAAAATCGCAAGAATATTGTACTGGCATCCGCCTAAAACATAGGAATAAACTGGGTTTACCGGTGTTAAAAACCCGGACACTATTCATAAGTCCTATTGTATTATGGGTATGCAATAATTGTGAATGATACGCAATAATTGTCATATATAACGCAAAAACTGCACTACTTGTTAATTTTGGATATCTGCATCTCCTATAGATCGAAAATTGATAACATGCGTAACTGATGCGCTTCGAGCGAACAGTCTTCAATGATTGTATCGCTCTCAATTTCTGAGTGTGTCCACATTTGGTGAATACCCGGGCGGGAACTGATCACTCACGGAACGTCCATCTTGGAAGAGTTGTCCGGCATCTGGGTTCTCAGGTTCAACAGGTGGCGGGAAGTCTCGCCATCTATTACCGTCAAGTGGGACTTCGTACCCGTCGTCTCGGAACCATTCAATCAAACGTTTTCGATAAGCATTCAGCGTCCTGCCATATCCGGGATTACCGGCGAGACTCCGCTCGTCAAGTCTACCCGGCATCCGTCTGAAGAGCCACTCTTGCCGATCCGCAGCGGAGTAGATGTACTTGTATTCGTTTGTCAGGAGCATATAGAGTCCCGTCCCTTCGTGTCCGAGTTGACCAATGATGGCATCCCGTTGTGTATCTCCAGTGGCAACGTCCGCGAGGTCCACACCGCTCCGGTCTGCTTGTAATGGTAACCCTGCTGCACCGAGACTTGTCGGTAGCACATCCACAAGGCTGGTAGGTGTATCGCACTGCGCGTTTGCCTCGAAACGTTCAGGATAGCGGACAAGCAGTGGAATCCGAGCTGCTGCATCAAGAAATGAGCGTTTGCCGTAGCAGTCATAGTCGCCGAGTAACTCGCCGTGATCGGAAGTATAAAGGATTAACGTGTTGTCCAATTCACCTTCCGATTCAAGGTAATCGAGGATTCGACCGACTTGATAATCAATGAAGGAGATGGCTGCATAGTAAGCGGCACGCATCGTCCGTAGGAGGTTCATATCCCGTCCTTGGTCGCGATATTTGTAACGATTTTGGTGTCGGTTCCAGTAGGTATATAGATGCTCATAATCTGGTGGCAGGAAAGGTAACGGCATCTCGACGGTCCGATAGAGTCTGTTCCACGGTACAGGCGATTCAAAGGGTGGATGTGGTTTAATAAAACTGCTCCAACATAAAAAGGGACGATCCGTATCACGCTGTGAGAAGAATTCGAGTGTTCTATCGCCTACCCACTGCGTATGGTGTAGACGCGCGGGAAGTTGCGAGGGTTGCGGGATGTAATAGTATTCACTCCGCTCGCCGTGCGGTGCAACGACATGGTCGTAGCCGTTTTCAAGTAGAGAAGTCGTGAAGTCGTCAGGACCGGGTCCTTCCTCGGAATAGTCGCGTGTCTCGAACCCCCACATTTTTCGGCTTTGCGGCGTGAAATGCATTTTGCCGATACCGTGTGTCTGATAGCCTGCCTCGTTTAGCAGCTCCATCACTGAGACGCGATCTTGGGGCATTGCGGAATTACTTGTGCATTCCGTCTCATGTACCCATTGTCCGAGCAGAAAACTACAACGCGATGCCACACACACAGGGGACGGACAGTACGCTGAGGTAAAACTTGTGCCTTCTCGCACAATTCGATCTAATCCTGGGGTCTGAATCACCGGATTTCCGAGAGCACCGACGGTGTCAAAACGCTGCTGATCCGTCATAAGAAAAAGAATATTCGGTTGCTTTGCCATGAGGGTTCCGGTCCTTTCTTTTTTGTAAACGTATGGGGACAGCATAGCACTTTTCCAAACGGAATGCAACTAATCTTTGAAGTTGGCAGTCAGCCATCAGCGGTCGGTGAAAGTCACGACCCGGAGTGCTTGGCAGTGAGAATCCTACGGCGAAAGACTCTATTTTCTTTGACATTTAATTGGAGGTATGGTATTATCTTCCTTGATTACTGACTCTAACAACTGATCGCTGCACACTGACAACTATACAAAAAGATGCAAAAATGGTATGAAAACAAAACACTCTTGAACACCTTCATCGTTTTGATGTGTATCAGCTTCGTTGCTTACTATTTCTTTCATTGGAAATGGGCACTGCCTTTAACGCTTTGTCTCGGCACAGCGATCATGGTGAGAGGTGTTGTAAAAATTACGATGCGGATGCGAAGTAGAAAAAGACACAGGGAGAAATAGCAGTCAGCAGTCAGCAAAGAGGCAGACGGTATATTATAACTCGCTTTTCAGAAGCACACGCAGCTTGAAACGAAGTGGAAAGCGGATATACGGAGAAGGACCCGAAAGCCTCAAATCTAGCTGACCGAACCGCAAGGAAAGTAAAAAATATGAAAAGACGAAGGTTCATAAAACTGAGCGCGATTAGTGCTGCAGGAATGGTTTTCCCTATTCAACTTAACGGATACGCAGAAGTAGAGCCATTGCTGAAACCAAGTACTTTTGTAACCTCTAACGCCGATTTCTATATTTTACAGATTGGCGATCCTAAAGTGCTCGATGCGGCAAAGTGGCGGATGGCAATCACCGGTTTAATCGAGAAACAGATGTTGGTACTCCAGCTTGAAGACATTGTCGCGATGGAGTCTTTTGAAGTGACGCGCACCCTGAAATGTATCGGGGATCCGATCGGTACGGAACAGATGAGCAACGCGCATTGGAAAGGCGTTCGGCTTCGCGATCTGCTTGAGAAAGTTGGACCCAAACCCGAAGCGAAAGTCGTTGTATTTCTTTGTGCGGACGGTTACCATACAGCGATTCCGCTGGAAGACGCGATGCGTGAAGAGACGCTTCTCGCTTACGAAATGAACGGTGTTCCTCTCCCGACTGAGCACGGCTTCCCAATCCGACTGCTTAATCCAGGTCACTACGGCACGAAAAACCCGAAATGGATAGTGAACATCCAACTGGCGGAAGCACATGAAAGTTATTGGGAGAAACAGGGTTGGGATCCGATTGCGAATGTGAAGCTCGGCACGATGATTGGGACCCCGAGCGAGGGTGAGGAAATCACTGGCGGCAAGATTTACACGGTAAGTGGTGCGGCTTTCGATGCGGGACATCACGGCGGTATCAAGAAGGTAGAAGTCAGCGTAGATTACGGTCAGACGTGGCAAGAGGCAGAAATATGGGCAAAGGACACGCCGCTCGCATGGGTGCTCTGGAAGTGGGATTGGCAGGTCCCTGAAGAAGCAAATCCGGTCGAAATTTATGCGAGAGCCACTGCGAATAGCGGTGTCACACAAGACGAAATCGGTCTCGAAGTGGAACCGGTTGCTGCAATCCCTTACCACATGATTGATGCAGCGATTGTAGAACCGTAACATCCGGTGCGGAACGATAAAATATGCGCCAACTTTTGTCCAGCAAGTTTTGGCTCGCGAGTATCGCGAAAATAGGTCAACTTTCTACTGTTTATCTTCCGGTCCTGTTACTCGATTTCGCTTATAGCAGCATCTTAACCAATACCTCCTTTTATACGAGTTATCTCGGACTCTCCTCGACTTTTTTAGGCGTCCTGATGGGGGTCACGACTGCCTTCTTCGTTGTACTTGCGATCCCGTTCGGACGCCTCTCGGATCGGATAGAACGGCGATATATACTTTACGCCGCGTGTCTGGTCCTGGGTGCTGTCAGTATTGGTCTTCCGCGTTGTCGCAATAGCATGCACCTCATGCTGATCTTCCCTGGCATCGGTATCAGTATGGCACTCTTCTGGCCCGCCTACGAGGCATGGCTCGCCGAACGCGAAGGCGGCGGTAAACTCATCCAGCGGGTTATGCTTTTCAACCTGTTCTGGAGCATTGGTATCACTTTAGGACCGGCGTTTTCAAGTTACCTATATGGCGACGCAAACCCATTTAAACCGTTCTATCTTGCCGGTGCAATGGTTCTACTGACTTTAGGAACAATTATAGCGAACAATTGGCAGACCTCTGATGTTCCAAAAACCGATACCTCCTCCGAAATCACTGAAGAACCCACCGAAACACTCTATCCACCGCAACCTGTACGTATTAACTATCTCAATATAGCACGGTGTGCGAACTTTACTTCATGGTTCACGTTAGGCGTGTTGCGCCGTCTCGCGCCGAAACTCACAAAAGAGATGGGGATGGTTCCCTCAACATTCGGCAATCTAATGCTCACACTTGGTGGCATACAGACGTTGGCGTTTCTTGTCCTCGGCACCGGTTACTCAACCCGATGGCACTACCGTTTCAGTCCGATGTTAATCGTTCAAATGTTGGCAATCCTCAGTTTCCTTGGAATATGGCGACTTCAACACACACTCCTCTGGACCTTCGCGTTTGGAGTCATTGGCGTGTCTGCCGCTTTTACCTATTTTAGCAGCCTTTACTACGGATTGGATCGTCACACAGACAAAGGGAATAAGAGCGGATGGCATGAAGGTATATTGGGATTAGGAATTCTGTTGGGACCGCTTTTAGGCGGCATTTTAGCAGATTCGCGATTCGGCACACAGAGTCCGTATCTACTCTGCGCTGTGGCAATCGTTATCGCTATTCTGGTGGAGATATTGATCGTGTCTAAGACCCCGCAACCGTCAGGAGATTCGCCTTGATGTAATCTTCATCGGGTGTAACACCGAGCCCGGGACCGTCTGGAACCGTCACGACGTGGTCGTGTATTTCGACACCGCTCACTGCCAACGTTTCTAAAAAGGCGGGGGCATTGAGTTCAGCGGGAAGAACAAGCTCCAAAGTCGCAAAGAGATGGACACTGGCGATGAATCCGATACCGGCTTCCGTCAAACCACTACCGAGGAGTTCTATTGAATTGGCTTCGGCGACGTGAATACTCTTGATACACTCCGCTAAGCCTCCAGATTTACAGACCTTCAAAACGACGGCATCCGCACACGCCAAACGCACAACCTTCGCCAAATCGAAGTAGGTAAAGCACCCTTCATCAATAGCAATCGGAACCGATGCGTCTTCGCGAACCCGTTTCATGCCGAACCAGTCTTGGCTTGCTACGGGTTGTTCCATACAATAAATTTCTCGGATGTCCGCTACTCGTTTCAGTAATTCAAGTGCGTTAGACGGCGTATAGGACTGATTGGCATCAATCCAGAGTTGGGCATCTGGCATCGCTTCATGGACTGCGCGCAGGCGTTCTTCATCCGCTGCAGGATTGCCCGCAACTTTCACCTTGAAACAGGAACAGGGTGCCAAGGCTTTCGCCTTCAGTCCCATTATTTCCGGCGTATCAATACTCAAGGCATAAGCGAGAGGGAGCGTGTCGTGGCGCTTCCCGCCGAAAAGGACGTGTAGTGGCACATCAAGGATGCGTCCACGTAGGTCGTGCAAAGCGATGTCTACTGCTGCTTTGGCGAAAGGGTGTCCGTTACTGACAGCGGGTTTCAATGCGTCATAGATTGCCTGGTGGATAGCGTTGTGGTTCAGTGGATCTTGTCCGAGCAGTAGCGGTGCAATGTAGTGCCGAATTGTAGTCGTGATAGATTCAGTCGTCTCGTAACTCCACGAAGGGAGGGCGCGTTGTTCGCCCCAACCTACATAGCCGTCGTCTGTTGTGATCTTGACGAAAATATGGTCGCCTGCGGATCCCGTGTCTCCGACGAAACCGGTGCCGATATTAAAGACATCTTTCATCCCGACAGCAGTCGGATAAACGTCCACGTGTGCTATTTTAGACATGTACGAATAGAGTCCCTTGTTATTATTTCCAAGTAGGAAGTTTCCTACGTATTTTAGCACGGTGCCCGCGAATTAATCAAAACAATTTCCGTTGACATCTTCGGCGTTATAGACTATAGTAATAGGCATTATAGTTGCTGTTCGTTGTTATGAGGAAACACGCAATGCTATTTGTTATATTTGTGATTTTTATACCGATCGCCATTTGGTTGATTTTGTCTTTCATGTCTCGGCAGAAGAAGGGTGAAGAAACCGATGAACCCAAAGCACCGATAGAACTTTGCGCGATCTGCCAAGAAGAGTTTCCGATGAACCAGTTGCTTGAAAAAGAGGTCGGCGGATACGGTAGGGTCTACTGTTTCTGTGGAGAGTGTATTGAAAATCTCTATCACGAATACCAGAACATAACAGACATCAAAACAGGAGAATGAACGCTATGTATGATTTAGTCACATTTGGAGAAGCGATGATTCGTCTGACTTCACCAGAATTTATGCGTCTTGAGAATACGACATCGCTGTCAATCACTGCTGGTGGTGCAGAGATGAACGTCGCTGTCAATGCCGCACAACTCGGATTACAGACAGCATGGGTATCACGGCTCGTGGATAACTGGTCGGGTCGCTACATCCGCAATAAAGGGCGCGAACTCGGCGTGGATATGTCCAACATCATCTGGGTGGATTTCGACGGTGTCGGTTTTGAAAGGAACGGGTTTTATCACCTCGAAATGGGTGCGGGCCCGCGTGCGAGTAGTGTCACCTATGACCGTGGATACTCTGCAATCTCCAAAGTGCAACCCGGTGAGATCGATTGGGCATCTATTTTTAGCAATGCGCGATGGTTCCATCTGAGTGGGATTACACCGGCTTTGTCGGAATCCGCGGCTGCGGTCTCGGCAGAGGCACTCCAAGCGGCGCGCGCAGCGGGTGTTAAAACAAGTTACGATCTGAACTTCCGCTCCAAATTATGGAGTGCTGAAGAAGCACAAGCAGCGAACCGACCGATGATGGCGCATGTCTCTGTCCTTATCGGTAACGAGGAAGACTTTGAGAAATCGCTCGGTTTCGCGGCAGAAGGGACAACCGAATCCTATAGTAAACTCGAACCGGAGAGTTATAAGGCGGTTGCACAGCGCGTCAAAGACACTTTTCCGAATATCGAGATGATCGGCACGACGTTACGTGATGCGAAAACGGGTTGGCTCAACGATTGGCGGACACTCCTGTTTGATGGTGAAGAATTCTATCTTTCACGTATCTACGAAGATTTGGAACTCGTGGACCGAGTTGGGGGCGGTGATAGTTTCTCGTCAGGATTAATTTATAGTCTCTTGAACGGAAAATCACCGCAAGAAGCAGTAGACTTCGCGGGCGGGTATTCCGCTTTAGCACATACGTTCCCCGGTGATTTCAATTGGGCAACGGCAGAAGAGGCAGAAAAGGCGATGGAAGCGGGGGGCGTACGTATTAGTCGCTAATCAGATAAAACTATGACAAAGATTTTACTATCTCCTATTTTTGAGAACAGTGAGTTTGATACTGCGGAACGTCGAGCGGCGTTGGCAGATTTGCAGCAACTTGGTGAGTTGAGTATCCACCCTCGAGAACTGACAGCAGAACACGCTGATGGCGTTATCGGTATGATCGCAGGCGGCGTGCCCTTTCATGAAAGCTTCTACCAAGCCGCGACATCGCTCCGAATCATTGCGCGTTGGGGTGTGGGATATGAAACCGTTAACGTTGATTTGGCGACGGAGTTTGGTGTTATTGTTACCATCGCCCCTGAACACATGGTAACTGTTGCTGAGTATGCGATTGCGCAGTGGTTCGCAACTATGAAGCGCGTCTATACGCTAAATAGCGCCTCTCATAGTGGGGATTTCGGGCTGATCAAGACCCATGAGGTGATGGGTTCTACGCTCGGTTTGTATGGCTTTGGTCGGATTGGACAAGAGGTTGCCCGCCGTGCACGACCGCTTCTCGGTGAGGAAGGGAGGCTCTTGGTGTATGACATCCGTCCGGATATCGCTGAACTCGCCGCGGAATTTGGTGCAGAGGCTGTCGATACACCGTTGATTCTCTTCAAAGAGAGCGATACTGTATCTCTCCATTTATCGGGTGCGGATGCTGTCGTCGGTTATGAGGAACTCTGCGCGATGAAACCGCATGCGTCTCTCATCAATCCGTCGCGCGGAAACCTCGTTGACGATGCGGCAGCGAACCGCGCTGTTAGTGAAAACCGACTCTGGTATTATGTTGTAGACGATCCGGTTAACGGACCGAGGGCGATTCACAAGGATCATCCGCGTATCATCTCTACGAATCATAATGCAGGCATGACTGTTGAATCCGGTATTCGGTTGGATCTTCGGACAATTGAGCAGGTTACAGACGCGATTCAAGGACGTGCCCCGGCATATATTCTGAATCCAGAAGTGTTGGAGCATCCGAGAGTCAAAGCGTTTTGCAAGGACACTTCACAACCCCTTAAACTGTGATTTCAATTTTTCTCAAGCAGAAACAGGAATTCTCGGTTCGGTTTCTCGGCTGCGTTTATCCACTCATGCGTCCAACGCATACCTGCCATGACGTTTTTCTTATAATCAAGTTCAAGCACAGCAAGCAGTTTTCCGTTGTCTTGCATGACTTCGTTGAGTTGCTGTGCAGTCGCCCGACCGCCGGAACTGTAGGATAGCAGAATCCAACGTGCTTGCGTTTTACGAATCAATTTTGCAATGGATTCAACAGCGATGAAACGTCCGTCATCGTTGCGGCGGAATTCCTCAAATACAGAAGCGGCGAGCGGATCTGATGTATCCTCTCGCCGTTTTGCTTTGCCGAAAAGGGTAGGTTTATCGAAGAGAATAACGCTTTTCCAGAGATGGTAGTAAGCGGCATATCTGACACGGGACGGAGGCATCTTCTCGTTGTTTGAACCGTAAGGTGGATCGAAGTATGCAAGGTCTACGGAGACACGCGGCACGAGTTCAAAGATGTCGCTTTGGTGAACCTGATGCTCTCCTTCTGACGTGAAAACTTCTGGTACTTCAAGCACTAAGTTTTTATAGGCACGCGGTGCCCATTCTTTGAGATACGCGGAAAAGTGCCCGAGGCTACTATCAACGCGATCAAGTGCAAGAATTAGACTTGTGAGTGCGACAGCCTTATCGACTGGATCGAGGTTGAGGGTTTCGATTTCCTGTCGAATCGCATCTAATTTACGCGTGTTATGGAGCTGCCACGGTTTCTTGAGTCCGTCTGCTTGGATTGCGCTGCCCGCGTTGGCGTATCCGCCGTAGTGTTCTGTGAACCAACCGTCAATAGGCGGCACGGCGTTGAGGTGATCAATGAGCGGTTGATATGTTTCCCTCGGTTTTGTGTTGAGCAGGTAGCAGGTGCCGAAGACTTCTGACCACGGGGCGATGTCGTTAGCGATAACGGTATAACCGAGTTTGGCGAGTGCTTGTGAGACGCGGGTTGTGCCTGCGAAGCCGTCAAGGATTGTCTTGGCGTTGACTTTTTTGACGAGTTCAATGACTTGTGGGATAAGTTTCAGCTTGGAGCCGATGTATTTGATGCCTTGTGTAGGAGGAGTATAGAAGTGTGGAAGCGTTTGTTGCATAGTTCATGTTCTGTTTCCACTTCAGAAGTCCATGCGCTAATTTTCACCAATATCGCTAAGTAGTTTGAACATTGGCAAGCGGACATCCTTCAGCGAAATTAGCATCTAAAATTGTATTTTTGATGAAATCGATAGCATTGAGGATTTCAATCCCAATAAGTTCACCGTTCTCATTCAGTTCAGCTGTGATATTCGGACTCAACTCTAAACTGGCACTTTCAGATTCATCCGAAATCACAAGATGCAATATATCTTCTTTCTCAAAATAGGTCATCTTTGGTTTATTCATCAATTTTAGGATTGTCTTACCTTAAAATCTATTCAAAAAGTTGCGCGACTGGACATGAAAATCCTTCGACGACATCCTCACCTGTCAATGTGTCCTCATAGTTCAGCACGGTGAAATCGGTCTCGGATCGGTAGACCATTACTGTTTTCGCGACGGGTTCAACCACCCAAACAAGGCGTGTTCCTGATCTCAAATAGGCTAACGCTTTTTCGGTAACATCATAGTATTTGTCTGATGGCGAGACGACTTCAACCGCCAAATCCGGCGGGATAGGTGATGCCTGCTCTCTATTTTCGGGTAATCGGTCTGTTGAAACAAACGCAATATCTGGCTTTACTGCTCGGTCATCCAATTGAAATGTTGTTTCGGCAGTATACAAACGTCCTAACTGGTGCTCACGAACGTATGCATCCAAATAGTGAATGATATTAATACTAATCTCACCATGTATCATCGTCGCGGGTGGCATCGGGACTAATTCACCTTTTACATATTCATACCCCTCTAAGTCGTTTTCGAGAAATTCCTCCAGCGTCATCGTATCGGGCACCGGTATTTCTTGTATAGCTTCAGGGGTTGTTTGCGTATTAAGCATCAGTTGCCTCCTCCCAAATTTGGTATTAAGTGTTTACGTATGCCGAATTGCGTCAATAGGAGTCATCTTAGCGGCTTGGCTGGCGGGGTAGAATCCGAAGAAGATGCCTACCGCTGCCCCCGCACCAACGGAGATTAACACGGCTTCCGGGGTAATCACAGCGGGCCACGACATTTCCTCAAGGAATTTGCTCACTATCCACGCGAAACCTTTCCCGACCACAGCCCCTAACGCAATACCGAGCAGGCTCCCAATCAGACACAGTAGCACAGATTCTGTCAGGAACTGTAAACGGATATCGAGGCTTTTGGCACCGACTGCCTTTCGTAACCCGATCTCCGGTACCCGTTCCGTCACTGAGACGAGCATGATATTGAGAATCCCGATACCCGCGACAATCAAGGAGACAGACGCGATAACAACCAAAACGGACTCTATGATAAAGATCATCCGCTTTCCGCTTTCAATCCCCTTTTTCGCGTTCCACGTTCGGAAAAAAGTGTCGTCGCCCCCGTGATTGCGCATGATAACGGTTTTAACCTCTTTCAGTGCCTGCTCAACGACATCGATGCTTTTGGCACGCGCCATGATAGCACCGACGCGATTCCGTCCGCCAAAACGGGTTTGTGCAGTCGTGATCGGGACGAAAATCATATTGTCATCACTTCTGCCGCGTTCCAATCCATCGCCGCGACTCTCCATGATCCCGATAATGGTAAAACGTCTGTTGTTGATACCGACCTCTTTACCAATCGGGTTCTGTCCCTTAAACTGCTCCTTCCAGACCTTCGCCCCGATAACACAGACTTTATTCCAGAAGTCCATATCGGTATCAGCGAGGAATCTACCGTATTCAGTTTTCCATCTACGGACGGCTTGGTATTCGTTGGTTGTTGCGCGCATGTAGGTTTGCCGATGCCGTCCTCCAACTTCAAAATTGATGAAATGACTTCTTTCGACAGTAGCGACCTCAACAGAAGAGCAGTCCGTCAGGATATCGTGCAGATCTCGCATCTCAAGGAAATGGGGACTGGTATTGCGCTGCCAACGGTTGTTTTTTCGGATATATCCGGGTCGATAGACCCCGAACATACTGGGACCACCGATATTCTCGAATTCCGCCATCATGAGTTTTTCGGCACCCGCGCCGAAAGACATCATCGCTATCACACCTGCAATACCGATAGTAATCCCTAAGAGAGTGAGGATTGTGCGGAGTTTACTTCCGCGAAGGATGGAAAACGCTGAGATAAGATTCTCCAGCAGGTGCATACTTTTTCATTTCCTTATGTATGACGGATGGCATCAATGGGGGTCAACTTAGCGGCTTGGCTGGCGGGGTAGTAGCCGAAGAAGATACCTACAGCTGCACCCGCACCGACGGAGATCAGCACAGCCTCTGGGGTAATCACTGAGGGCCACGCCATTCCATCTAAAAACCGTCCGACTATCCAAGCAAAGCCTTGCCCAACAACTGCCCCGAAAGCGATACCGAGTAGGCTGCCAATTAGACATAAGAGGACGGATTCTGTGAGGAACTGCATTCGGATGTTAAAACTCTTTGCCCCGACGGCTTTCCGGAGTCCAATCTCTGGTATCCGCTCTGTCACAGAAACAAGCATAATGTTCAGAATCCCGATACCCGCGACAATCAAAGAGACAGACGCAATGACGACAAGCACCGTCTCCATGATAAGGATCATTCTTTTCGCATCTTCGATGCCCTGTTTTGCCGACCAAGTTCGGAAAAAGGTATCGTCGCCCCCGTGATTGCGCATAATAATGGTCTTTACTTCTTTGAGTGCCTGATCGACGTGAAACGGGCTTTTTGCACGCACCATGATATGTCCAACGTGATCGTGTCCCCAGAACCGTTTTTGTGCGGTCGTAATAGGGATGAAGAGCATATTGTCATCGCTCTTGCCGCGTTCTAACCCGTCTCCACGGCTCTCCATAATCCCGATAACCGTAAAGCGTTTATTGTTCCCGAAGTTGTTGATGGTGACTTCCTTACCGATCGGATCTTGTCCCTTAAACTGCTCTTTCCAGATCTTTGAACCGATGACACAAACTTTTGTCCAAGCGTCCATATCGGTATCAGCGAGGAATCTACCATACTCCGTCTGCCATTCGCGAACGGCTTGGTATTCGTTGGTTGTTGCGCGGAGATAGGTGCGTTGAAATTTTCCGTCAATACCAAGATTGATGTAGTAGCTGCCTTCGACAGTGGCAACTTCAACAGAGGGGCATTCTGCGAGGACATCGCGGAGGTCTTCCATCTCAAGGTGATGTGGGCTGGTATTACGTTGCCAGCGTCCATTTTTTCGGATATGTCCGGGTCGGTAGACCCCGAACATACTGGGACCCCCGATCTTCTCAAATTCCGCCATGATGAGTTTTTCGGCACCCGCGCCAAAGGACATCATCGCAATGATCCCTGCAATCCCGATAGTGATACCTAAGAGGGTGAGAAGCGTGCGCAATTTGCTGGCGCGGAGGACGGAAAATGCTGATATAATATTTTCTAATAGCCTCATATCTATTCCCTTTAGGGTAGTCGAGAGGAGGTCAAAGTTTAATGCCGAGCACTCGGATTACAGTTTGTCGGGCGAGTAGGATAGAAAACTTTTGATTGCATGAATTCCCAAGGTGTGCTAAACTTTTAATATAAAAATCGAAAAGTTACGAACCTGTACATATCTTCAGTGTTAAAAGTATATCACAAAGTATTTAACAGTTGCAAATTTTTTGGACAGGAGCGGGTAATTGTGCAGACGGATGCTTTTAGCGCGGGAAGTGTACTATCGTGGCAAAGGACACAAAACGCAGCAGCACATCAGGCGGAATTACGACGGAACAAACCCGCGTGGGTTGCGTTGCCGCCCGCTTTACTGCAAACGCGCTATCAGTTGAACGCTGTAGACCTATCCTTCGGCGATGCGGAAACAGCGACAACGATCCAATCCTCATTTCGGGACTTCCAACTATCAGGTGGGATAGCATTTAATCAATACTACTTAATCGCGGAACCACACGCGGATGAGCCGTGTTACAACATCAGCGACTATGTTCAACGATGTGTGGCAGGGGACCTCACAATTGCTGAACGGCTTCGCGGACGCACAGTGATTAACCTCTATCAAACAGAAGGAACAGCAGACGACCTGCTAAGTGGCCACGGGGTATCCCAGTTTATAGAGCGAATGCTGAGAGGCTACTTAAAAACTTACGGCAAGCAATACCTCGCCGGTTTTACCTGTGAACCACCGAAGTTTTTGTCTTTGGGGAGCGTCTTAGGGGCTGAAACATCATCAGTACCGTGGAGTCCTGTCCTACTGGAGACAGCGGAAGCAACACTCGGAACATACCTGCCGTTGGTGTTCTATGAAACTTACAACTCAGCGGCAGTCAGGAACACTTTTTGGAAGGCGTTGACGACACGATTTGCGACCTGCTTCCTTGGCGGTTTGCGCGATTTCTGTCATCAAGAGGGACTTCGATTCGCTTTAAGCCTCTCGGCGAGTGCAAAGACCTTGGAATTTGAGTTAGGATCCATGCTCGCAGAAGCGGACTGCCCTATTCTAAATGCCACCGAAATAGATACGCCGAAGCGATTCGTTGTCGCTAAATGGACATGCAGCAACACACAACATGCCGGTATTGCCCGAAAAAAAAGCAATAAGACGGATGCACGCGCACCAATATCGCGACTCCTTGAAGATGCAAGTTTAGGTTTTAACCTATGGATGAACAGAAACAGTGCCGCTGATAGTGTCCCACACGGGTTAGCAATCGGCTATCCGAAGCGACAGATCCTGATGATAGCACCGACGCAGAGCCTCTGGACAAAACCCGATGAGAAATCGTGGAGCGGTGTCACAAAAGCGTGGGGGTGGTTGTGCCAAAATGTATGGGAACTGGGTTACGACTTTAAAATTGTTTCAGAACAGGAATTCGCTTCAACCGAGATTATAGAGGCACCCCGCAGCGGAAAACACGTTCGTAGAAATCTGAGTCTCTGTTTAAAGAACAGCCGTTCCGGGGCTAAGGAGGTCTACAGGGTTGTTCTACTTCCGAGCTGTATATCCCTTCAAGAAGAGACAGTGAAGTGCTTGCGAGCATTCACAAAAGCAAAGGGACGATTGATAGCAGACGAACCGACACCGTATTTGCTGAACGGTCGGATTGGACTTGAACCGTACCCACTTGAGCAACTCATCTACGGACACCGCACAACAATTCTTCGAGGTCCACCTGACGAAAAGTTAGTAAAACTCGAAAAACGGCTCCGAAAATGGGTGCCCCGCATTGTCTCAGTGTATGTAAAACCGGACAACGATCTGACAGATAACGTTCAAGTGCTCCGCAGGGAAACAGGAGAATCTGAATTTTTTTACCTGTTCAACACAAGCAGTGAAGCGATTGATACCTTGATTGAACTGCATCAGGAAGTAAAACGCATCGTAGAATGGCATCTGTTTAAGGAGATGAAAGAGCACATAGATTTTTGGTCCGCTGATGGAAAGTCATATCTGAACTGTACATTTGCCCCGAGACAGGCAAGACTTTTTGTCGTTTCTTAAGGTAAGGAACACTCGGCTAAAACCATAGACATTAGAAAAGACAGGTTCTTTATGACAGCGGAAAAAAAGAATTCACGTCAGCAGCATGCCGAAAAAATCCCCCAAAAGATCCGAGGTACCATGGCAATTTTGGAGGTTCGGACTTTTCGGAAGTATATTGGCGAAAACAAATACGAAACTAACATTAGTACTTGTAGTGGCTTCTTTATAGAACGTGATCAAATTGCGACCAGTTTCCACGTTTTAGAAGGGGCTATGAGCATTGCTGCAAAGCATGTTGACACAGAAGCCGCGTACACAATTGAAGGCATTACAGCGTTTGATGAAAAGAACGATCTCGCTGTTCTAAAAGTTTCGGAAGAAGGAATTCCTTTCGACCTTGGCAACAGCGAGACTGTTACAAAAAAGGCGCGCATTTGTGCCATCGGCTATGATGGAGACAAGGAAAACAGTGCAGCGGCTACTGTCCGGTGTATAGAGAAAAAGGATAAGTGGCTTCGGTTACACATACCTACTGCAGGGCCGGGGTGGAGTGGGTGCCCAGTCCTAAACAACAAAGGGGAAGTCATAGCCGTGCTTTCGCGGGGTAGTGTCAAACCCAGTAAGAGTAGAGGGTACGCTGTACCTTCAAACGCGCTTGAAGCGTTGCTCACAGCGGCGGAACTGACAGAAGTGCAGCCTTTAACCGAGTGGCAAAACCGCCCACGAATACGCGCCTATCTCGAATATAAAAGAGGCGTGGCGTATCAAGCAGCCGAAGACTTTGAAGGTGCCCTCGCTGCCTATAATGAGGCGATCAATCTTAACCCAGATATACCTGATGCCTACAAAGCCCGTGGCGAGACGCAATTTAAATTGATAAACTATAAGCAGATTGACTCGCTTGACCTTATAACATCCCTTATGGACCGGGTTAAGGCTTACCGACTCATGTCAACGAATTATTTTGCGCCAGATCTTCGTTTTTTTAGGAGTCAAATGTTAGCACGGTTATGTCTGATCCCTTTGCGATGGTTAGACAACCCGAAGGAAATTTACGCCCGCGCGGATGCAAAGATGCGAAGTGGCGAATCCAAAGTAGCACACGGGGATATGGTAGAAGCCTGGAAGCACTATCACGCCGCGATCGCCGATCTTACGCACCTCATCGAGTGGGAACCAAAGTTTGACTTGGCTTATAATGTCCGCGGCTGGACGAAATATCTCCTCGGGCAGATTGCAACTAAACCAGAACACAGCGGAGAAGCCGCATGGTACTATCAAAGCGCGGTCGTTGACAGTGATGTCGCCATCGAGTTAGCCACATCAGATGCGGATAGCAGTGCTGCTTATCATACTCGTGGGGCTGCACGGGCTGTCCTTGGTGACTATGACAAGGCAATCGCAGATTTCGACGCTGCCATCCGACTCAATCCGGAGACGGCAATAAACTACCTGGATCGCGGGCTTGCAAAGGAAGTACTCGGCGAAAAGAGTGCCGCAAAAGCCGATTTTGAGAAGGCAACGCAGATAAATGGAGATTTGGCGGAGGATTACTACAAAGACGGACGCGGAAAAAATGGCGGGGGCGCGTACGAAGCCGCGATAGTCAGTTTTGATAAGGCTATCCGGTTAAACCCAAAATACGCGCCCGTCTACAGCAATCGGGCAATTTCGCAGAATGATTTGGGGCGACGTGAGTTGCGTCGGAAGAATCCAGAAAAAGCAAAACATCACTTGCGCGGGGCAATTGTCGATTGTACGGAAGCTATCCGCCTGAGTCCAAAGTATACTGCTGCTTACAACAATCGCGGGCTCGCGAAGTACCGCTTAGGGCAGTCGGAGGCTGACTGTGGAAATTCACAAGCAGCTGAGAAACACTATCAAGCGGCGATTGCAGATCTGGATAAAGCGATTCAGTTAAATCCGAAGCATGTCAAGGCACATCGGAATCGCGGGTATGTGAAGGAGAAATTAGGTCAACAAGAAGCAGCGGCGGCTGACTTTGAGAAGGCAAAGGCACTCGACTCAGCCGCACAGACTGCGTAAGTACAAGACTACAGAAAAGGAGTTAACTATGACGGGTGGCGATATTTTTGTTGAGTGTTTGAAGGCACAAGGTGTTAAAGATATTTTTGGTTTACCCGGGAATCATTTAGATACCGTTTACGAAGCACTTTATAACAACCAAGACAATATCCGGCATTATGTCACACGACATGAAGGCGGCACGGCATTTATGGCAGATGGCTATGCGCGCGCTACAGGTGATGTTGGTGTCTGTATGACGGTGCCGGGTCCCGGCTCAAATAATGCCTCTGTCGGTATCGGTGAGGCGAATACAGCGTCGTCCGCTGTACTTTGGGTTACCGGACAAAATCCGTCTTACTTGGCACAACGGGACCCGAAGAAGAGTTTTCACGGGTTGGATCAGCGAGCGGCGTTCACACCGATGACGAAGCATCTGGAGATTGTGCATCGCGTCGATCAGATTCCGGGTGCAGTCAATCGGAGTTTCAGTGCACTGCGTTCAGGACGCCCTGGTCCTGTGCTGATTGAATTGGCGAAAGATGCGCTGGATGCAGAAGCCGACTTGCCAATCCCGCCATACAATAACGGTATTCAGACGACAGCAAGTCCAGAAGATGTAGACGCTGCGCTGGCACTGTTGCACACTTCGGAACGTCCACTGATTATCGCAGGTGGTGGTATCAATCATACGCGTGCAACTGCGGAGATCCTTGCGTTCGCGGAACTGCTGGACGCGCCGGTCGTGATGACGGGTTTTGGAAAAGGTTCGGTGCCAGAAGACTCACCGTATTCTATCGGTATCTTTCGAGATGGCGTTGCCCAAGCAGCGATGGAGGCCTCTGACCTAATTGTTGCCGTTGGCACCCGATTCAACTATCGCGATACTGGTAACTGGAGCCTCAAGATTCCACAACCGTTGTTGCATATTGAAGCCGACCCCGATGAGATTCACAAGGAATATCCTGCGACTGTTGGCATCGGTGCGAATCCGAAATTGGTCTTACGCCAATTGAATGCCGCGCTGCGTGACGAGAAACGAACAAACGGTTGGGGTGAAGGCTTAAGCGAATTACGCCGACGCTTTACCGCAATCGAACATCCTCAAATTCTCAAGGAGATGCGCGATGTGATGCCTCGCGATGCGATCTTGTCTGTTGACGTTAACATTACGGGTTACGGCGCGCTGGCACATTTTCCGTGCTATCATCCGGGAAGTTACATTTTCTCCGGCGTATCCGTGGCAATGGGGATCGGGTTAACAGGTGCTATCGGTGCACAGGTCGCTTACCCAGACCGGAAAGTCGTCGCGCTGAGCGGCGATGGCGGGTTTTTAATGACATGCCCGGATTTCGCAACTGCGGTGATGTATAACCTACCTGTTGTGACGCTTGTGATGAACGATAATCAGTACACCTCAATCGAGCGGGGGCAGCTGCGACGGTTCGGTAAACGCATCGGTGTCGAATTGGTGAACCCAGACTTTGTGCAGTTCGCTGAATCCTTCGGTGCAGTTGGACTCAGAGTTGAAGATCCAAACGATTTTAAGCCGATGTTTGAAAAGGCACTCGCTATGGATAAGACGGTTCTTCTTGAAGTTGTTAAGTAGAGGGGCGGGATTCGGAGATCCCTCCTACAAGAGAACTAATATTCCAGTACATCATCAGGACTTACGCATTTTTCCATGATAACGACGTATGGCGCACTGCAGGCGGGGTTTAAAACCCCGCCTGCAAAGGGGTCTGCGTAAGTCCTAATCATAATAGATATTTATACAATTGAAGGAGTTTAGTATGCCCAAAAAGATCGGTGTTTTAACAGGGGGTGGTGATACGAGTGCGCTCAACGCTACCCTTAAAGGCATCGCGCTGAAAGCCGAGGAACTCGGTTTTGAACTCATCGGATTCATGGAAGGCTGGCGTGGTGTCCTGAAAGGTGGTCGGTACTTTACGTTAACACCCGACCTGATTGATGAAAACCGAGGCGGAACACTCTTAAAAAGTTCACGCACGAATCTGATTAAAGATAATAAGTTAGATGAGGCAGTAGACAATCTTAAAAAACTGGACATTAGTGGACTCATTCCGATTGGTGGGGATGATACCTTAACCGTTGGCACAGCACTGTCTGATCAATTTACAACCACATTCGTGACGAAAACCATTGATAACGATGTCGGTGTTAATCCACCAGAGGGGGACGCTGTTGACTACTCTAAGATGGTGAACTATTTTTGTCCCGGCTTCCCTTCATCGGCAAATAGTGTTATCAATTACGTCCGAGACTTACGGACAACGACCTATTCCCATGACCGTGTGATTATCGTTGAAGCGATGGGTAGAGACGCGGGTTGGCTAACGTTATCTGCTGCTTACGGACAAGCTGACCTGATCGTTGTCCCAGAAATCCCGTATCAACCGGATAGACTGGCAGAAGCGATCCGTGAAAAACACACCGAACAAGGTAATGTTATTGTCGTTGTCTCGGAGGGTATTCGGAATGACGATGGCGAACTGATGATTACATCGGAAGCGGAGCTCGACGCTTTCGGGCATACGAAACCGGGCGGATGCTCAGAGATTATCGTTGAAGCGATGAAGAAACGTCTCCCGGATATTTCGGAGTCGGCGTTCCGAGCCTTGATCCTTGGGTACCTCCAGAGGTGTGGCAGCCCGATACCGTTGGATAGAGACATCGCTATGAAGGCGGGTGCTATGGCGGTGCAAGCCCTCTCAGACGGGATGTTCAACGGTGTTGCAACGATTACGCGAACGGATGCGGGTATTGAACCGACTTTGGAACCCTTACAACAAGTGTTACAGAGGGATGCCTCTGGACACGTTATCCGAAGAAGCCTGGATCTACGGTTTTACGATGCAGAACGGTATCAGATATCTCCGGCAGGTGTTGGATATTTCCGTCCGCTGTTCGGTGACTTGCCACGTCCAGATTGGTCTCTGGATGATCGCTTGATTGAGATTGACGAGATTGGATAGCCGTTAGGGCATTGGAATAGATTGAAGGCGCGGCTTGAAACCGCGCCTTACTTAATTTCTGCTATAAACACTCTTTCCCTCACCGTAGTAAGCGTCGTAGATATGCTGATAAATTGCCTCGGATTTTTGATTAAACAGTTCGGGTGTGTAAGGTTGCGGCAGCCCTTTATCCAGTATATTTCCAACAGCAAGTCTGACTTGTGCACGTGTTTGTGTATGTTTCCGCCAATCCAAGCCTAAATTTTCTCGTTTGAGTGTCTCAAGCATTTCCCTCACGGCATCTTTCACTTCATCCTGCTCTGGAGCGGTTAAATGAAGTTCGGGTTGTGTTAGAAGATCAAACACCGCCAATTCTTCTTCAGAGAGGTCTTCAGTACGGGCGCGTTGGTCTTCTTCGTTGAGGTCATTAACGAAATCAAAAAGTTTCTCAAAATAATCCGCAACATCAATCGTCCCCGCGTTGTATTCTGCGATCATCTGCTCAAATTTCCCCTGATAATCCATACGGCTCTTGTTGAGACGGATCATTCCAGTCAATTTGGTGTTGATTGCGCTCCTGAGTTTCTCCGCTTCGACGCGTTTGTGCTGCGTATTGAATCGTTCGCTTAACTGTTCAAAATCAATCTGACTTAGATCTATCGGTTCTGTATCGTATCCGTCAGCCGGTATCTCAATGAGATAGCCTTCAGGTGCGATGGACCGATCCAGCACCGCCTCAACGTCTGTCATGACATCGGAGATGTCAGCGGGTGGTGTCAAATTTCTAATTTTCTGCGCGATGATATGGATAAGTTGACAGGTTCTGGTAAATTCATGGGCATCCGGATCAGGTAGAATCGCTTTGTATAGTTTGGTGATATTCGTTGCGAGTTGTAGATAGCGTTTTTTGGTTTCATCGTTAATCAGGATGCGTTCCATTGCGTCATTGATTTGGGCGATGTTTTGGAATGCGTCGTCCGTTTGGGCATTATCTAAGTCAATACCGAGACCTCGGCAGAATTCGGTGATTTCGGTGATCGCCGTTCGGAGTTTTTTAATCAGTTCTGACTTATCAGCAATCGGTTTCTGGTTTCCTTCCAGGTCCGCACCCGTAGCATAAATCGCCAGTGCTTTTTCAAGATCACGGAAAACGCCAATATAGTCAACAATTAAGCCGTTATTTTTATCACCGTAGACGCGGTTGGCTCTGGCAATGGTCTGCATCAAAGTGTGGTTTCGCTGCGGTTTGTCGAGGTAGATCGTGGAACAGGAAGGGACATCGAAACCTGTGATCCACATTGCACAGACGAAGACAATTCGGAAAGGGTCATTGGGGTCTTTGAATTTGGTGTCTAAATCCTCTGTGTTCATACGGGCGCGGTGGGGTGTGATGTCAACACCTTTTTCGTTAAGGTCGGCAATCTCGTTTTGCCCGGGAGAAACTACAACTGCCATATCAGTTTCTTCCATGTAGCGGATCCTTTGTTTCAAGAAGACCCGTTCACTGCCGTGTAGCGTGGTTAATTCGGATTTCAGACGTTCAATGTACTGATTCCAATATTTCTGCACCTTATCGAACATTTTGACAGCAGTGGCTTTGTCGATTGAGATGACCATGGCTTTCCCTTGATAGCCTCTACCCGTAAAGTGTTTAACGATATCTTCGGCGACGGTTTCCAATCGCTCACCTCGTGTGATAAGATGGTATTCTCTGGTGAATTCGTGTTCAAGCTTTGCCTCTTGTGCTTCGTCGAGTTCAGCATCCTCAAGGACCTGTTCGATGTCTTCGTTAAGGTCCTCATTTGTCAATTGTAGCGAAGGCACACGGTTTTCATAGTAGAGTGGCACGGTCGCGCGATCCACAATAGATTGGTTGAAGTCGTAGACACTCACATAATCGCCGAACACCGACTTTGTTTTTTCTTCGCCAACCATGAGCGGTGTACCCGTAAATGCGATGAAGGCGGCGTTGGGGAGCGCGGTACGCATGTTCAAGGCGAGTGTATCGTATTGACTGCGATGCGCTTCATCGGTGATGACGACAATGTCTGACCGCTTCGAGAGGACAGGATGCCGCTCACCACCTTGCGTCTGAAACTTGTGGATAAGCGTGAAGATATAGCGATGGTCCTCGCTGAGGAGTTGACGGAGATGTTTTATATCTTCGGCATGCACCTCCTGCTGCGTGAGAACACCGCTTGTGCTGGCGAAAGTCTTGTAGGTTTGGTTATCCAATTCCTTGCGATCGGTTACGACAACGAATGTCCATTTTCCCAGTAGTTTTCTAAGCACTTTCTGTGCAAAAAAGAGCATTGAGATGCTTTTCCCGCTGCCCTGTGTATGCCAAAAGACACCGAGTTTGCCGTGGTTATCTTCAATCCGTTTCAGGGATTTGATGGTGTTGTTGACACCGAGATATTGATGGTTCTTGGCGAGAATTTTGATTAATCCGCCTTGTGCTTCCATAAATAGGATGAAGTTCTCAACGATGTCGAGCAATCTTTCGGGTGTGCAAAGTGCATGCAGGATTGTCTCTAAGGAGGCTTGAGGGGGTTCGTCCTCACTGTGAACGCGTTTCCATTCGGCGAAGTGCTCCCAATCAGCAGTGAGACTTCCTACCTTGCTATCTGTGCCGTTAGAGAGAAGTATAAAGGCATTGTACCAAAAGAGGTGTGGGATGGTGTCTTTGTAGTCTCGGAGGTTATCGTCATAAGCGGCTTTGAGGTGGACATCAATCCGTTTGAACTCCATCAGCACTAACGGGATTCCGTTGACGAAACATACTATATCTGGACGTTTTGTGTACATCTCACCGGTGATCCAGAATTGGGATGCGGCGAAGAAATCGTTGTTCTCTGGGGTGTCCCAATCGATGACTTGCAGCACTTCAACGGTTTCGTCTTCACTGTCTGGATCGCTAAGGGTGACCTTCACGCCGTCTTTTAGGAGGGTATAAATTTCTCGGTTGGCTTCGACGGGACTCATGACTGCGCGGGATTGGGTGAGTTGCTCGATTGCCTTGGCAATAGCATCATTGGTTACAGTGGGATTGATGCGTTTTAAAGCGGTCTCCAATCGGACAGTTAGGACGACTTCGGATTTGGTTTGTCTACCGAGTGGACTCTCTTCCGCTTGTTCAAATTCGTTTTGGCAGTTTAGCGTCTCCCATCCGATTTCTTTAAGTAGGTTGATGGCGGGTTGTTCTATGAGTTGGTCTTCACTATATGGGTTCTGCATGGCTATCTACTGATCAGAATCAGGGATGTCAATTCCTACCTCTCGGATCTTTTCTAAGAAATTTGGTGGTTCAATGACTTCAACCCCAAATTCAAATAAGGCTCGCTTGAGTTCCCGATCATCTACGAGATCCTTGTCATACGACACCAAAAATTGGACGCGTCCTGAGATAGCACAATCAATGAATTTATCATCCTTGGGGTCGCGACATAATTCAACTGATGAGGTAACCTCAACAATGTTTGCTCGGGGCAAAAGGTTGATGAGACGCATGGCTGCTGTGCGTGTATACTGAAGCTCTCGCATAAGAACCGGACGTAATAAAACCTCCCGAACTTCATCAACAATAGCCTGCGATAGCACAAGAATAAATCGACCATCAAGCCAAAGTGAGATCAGATGATTAGCGAGGTTCTCCTTCTGAATCAATGAACGGACAAAGATGTTGGTGTCAAACGTTGCTCGGTAAACGCGCCATCGTTGTTCATGCTCGTTCACGCCTCACCTCTGCGAGTGCTTCCTCAAAATGACGCATCACTTCTTCCTCTGGAATATCGGCAAAGGCATTGTGGAAGTGTGCTACGGTTCTATTCCATTCTTCCCGAAACCGTTTGCGCTCATTTTCAACTTCGGTGCGGAAACGTGAAACGATGCGCTGCCACTGTGTTGATATAGAGTCATCACATTCTTGAATATCCGGTAGGAAAAAGACTTTGTCAGAAAAACCGCAATCCTTGACGACATGCCTGAGTTGATTGATAAGAGAATTTGATTCTTGCTGATGCTGTTGGTCAGTAGCAGTGACGAAAATAATATAGTCATCTTGCTTGAAATAATTCTCAATCGCCTTCCTTAGGCTGCTGCTTATAGGGATGCCTTTTGTATGACACTTGCGAAGTGTACTTCTTCCGGCTGTTCGGATAGCGATATCCCCAAGCTGCCTGAATCTGAAAAATTCGTTTTCCAAAAATCCGACTGCTTTGGCATCACCGTCCGATTGCAAATTCCAAACTCTCACGCTTAGCATAACGGCTCCTCCATAAGGTCTTGTAGCAGTCCGCTGTCAAAGACGGCACTGCCGATTCCGAAATCAGCGATCCAACCAGCCAGTGCTTCACGCTTATCGCGGATATCCTCAAGGTTGAGTACCTCCGTGCCGAGTCCGAGGCGATTACGTAGGAGTAAAACGCCAAGTGAATCCGATAAACTCTTAGAACTAAAGGTATCAAGGAGTTGCGAGCTATGTGTCGTGATTATCACCTGCGTTCGTTCGGCAATACGCTCAAGCACGTATGCGATTTCTTTTAGCACGCCAGGGTGCAGATTCCGTTCCGGTTCTTCAATAGCGATGAGCGGCGGTAATTCGCCCTGGTGAAGCAAGATATAATATGCGATGAGACGCAATGTGCCTTCAGATGCTTTTTGCAAAGATATGGGATGCTTATATCCTTCTAAAAGACAAAGTTGATTTCTCCCATCAATTTCGTTGAAATCCATTTTAAAATTTATAGAAGCAGCAAGGGAATCACTTACACAGTCAAAACGCTTTCGATCGCTCTTGTACCATGATGAGAGGACCTCGCGTAATTTCATATGAAACCAAATATTGGATTGCTCAGCCATCTGTTCAGAACCCAGCGATAACATCGAAATCTGTTCATTAGGAGGCGAAGATGGGTATAACTCTTCCGGATCTAATCCTGGTGGACGATCTCGCATATGTCCTGGTTGAAAATCATAAAATTCCCAAGCTTTAATAAAATCTTTTAAAATCTCACTGTTAACAGGGGAATTTTCTTCATGAGTCCCAAAAGGTTTTGAAGTGATTTTTTCTGAAGTATTTATCGTTTCGTTCTTGTCATCTTTAACCAACACTTCATATTTTTGAGCCAGAATTGATACTATTTTCAAATCGTTAACTGATAATTCTTCGTCAAACACAAAATTGTTCACATCAGTTTTAAGCACTAGATCATAACTAATTCGGGATCTTTCCACCTCGGCCTGTAATTGAATAGTAATATGGTCTGATGCCCCTGACCAGAAACGTTCTCGGATGAAGTCAGCAGGTAGTGGAGTTTCACGCGTCATAGTCTTTAGAAAGCGTAAGCCCCTCAAGACATTTGATTTTCCGCTTGCGTTGGGACCAACAAGAACTGTCAAAGGTTTTAGTGGAAGTGTAACGTTCCGCAAACTCAGGAAATTCTTGATATGAATTTTCACTAAAAACGCTTTCCTTTCAGACATGGATATTACCTCTGCTCAATAGCGTTGAATTGTAAACACCAATTATTGTAGCATAACATTGGCTTTTATGCGAATGAAAATCCACGATTAGTGAACGACAGCATTCGGTTATATACTGTCAGTGTCAATATCAAGTTCGGATACGTCAATCTCGCCGGAGATGAGTTTTGGGAGGAGGAGGTCGCGGGTTTGTTGGAGGTTGGTATTTTTCTCTGAAAGGTTCTGGACTTTCCTAAACATAGGCGCAACTATAGACTCAAATTGACCAAGTATATCCGAACTGGGATTTGGGAGAAAATAATCATTAAAACATTCATTGACAACACGCTGCCTTCCTGTTGATCCTGTCATACTCTTAATAGCATTCTCTCTGAAATCGCGGATTTGTGCCAAAAGATAAACAAAATATGGATTTAACGTTTTAGACCTGAGAACGATAAATTCAGTGGATCCAAAAGCGACCTTATCATCGTCGGGCAAAAATTGGACAAAGCCTGTCCTGCCGTTTTCGAGACATGGAGTAATGCGTGCAAATAACGTGTCGCCATTTTTGAATTTTGCCCCACTATTTCCTTTTCTTGCTTCTATTTCAGTGATTAACATCGAACGCTCTGTTGCTGACTTCATCGGAACGAACGGCTTTATAGTGTCGCGTGGGACAGAAGTCTTTGGGTTTATAAACATAGCTTCACTTGCTGGAACTACTTTCCACCCTCGCGGTATCGGTCCCAGTGGTGATTCCACCATTGGGACTTTCTTATGTCCGGGAAATCGGAAGTGGACGAACCATTCTTGGTAGAGGGTTTGCGCCATGTCTTCAAGGATTTTGATGCGGCGGGTGTTGTTTTCGATGAGGTCGTCGTAGGTAGAGAGGACAGCAGCGATTTTGTGTTGAATGGGCATCGGTGGGCAAAAGATTTTGGATGTTTTCAAATACTTAAAATGTCTCTGGTAGCCGAAGTGTTCTAAAGGCAAGTTTCGCAGAGCATAATAAAGATAACGGATGTCAAAATCTTTCGTAGGGCGTATGAGCTGCGTCCCGTCTGCTCCCACTGCAAAGGGAAAATCAACATATTTCAAAGTGCATGTGTGGTCACCAAATATAATGACAGGAAGTTGTCCATCATAATTCCGCTCTGTATCATTTATATAGCCAGCAATAAAATCCTGCCCTTGGTCTATAACAGGGATGTTGCCACTCGGTAAATACTCAGATTTTTTTATCTTATGCTTTTTCCTGAGAGTTTTAATGTAGTCCCCAATTAGAACTTCGCTGTTTTGTATAGAATTATTCATTATCAACCTTAGAATCATCAGATTGCGTCTGATCTGTCTCAGATTTTAGGTCTACCTGAATTTCCACTTCTTCGGTTTCATCCCAATAATCGGTGAGGTCATGTGTGTCCCAAAATTCGCCGATTTCTTCTGGTGTTGCATCGGGAGGGGGCATTGGGTCTCGTTCTTTGTTTTTCATAATTCCAGTCCTTCCATATTATAATGCAAGTTGCCACCTATTGATAAACATGGCACTCCGCTGGAGTGCGATCGCGTAAATACGCCATTTTCTATAGACATACCACCCCTCTGGGGTGAGAAAAACGCCTGAGAAATCTTCTTAAAACGTTCAACGCTTGTTATTAGCAACTTGGGTTATCATACTGTATCCTCCAGAATCTTTGCAACATTCTCAGCGATGCGTTCCTCGAGCTGATGGGCTTCGGCATTTAGGATGGCTAATTCCTCGTTGAGCTGCGTAAATCGTTCGGTGAAGTCGAAATCATCGGTTGTCTGTTCATCAACCCCGACATAGCGTCCGGGGTTCAGACTCCAACCTTGTGTCTCAATCTCGGTAATCGTAGCGACCTTGCAAAGTCCGGGAACATCAATGTATGCTGTATCGGGGAATTTTGAGGTGAGGAAATCTGCGCTGTCGTGTTGATTCTCAGGTGCTTCTCCGCGATAAAGTCTGACGATGTTTGCAAGGAATTCAAGTTGTAAGGGTGTGAATTCCCGATGTGCGCGGCTCACTTGCTGATAGAGATGGCGTGCGTCAATGAACAAGACTTTATCGCGTCTATCGCCGTTCCGTTTGGACTTATCGAAAAACCAAAGGGTACAGGGTAAAGTAACAGTATAAAAGAAATTTGAGGCGATGCTGACGATGACATCGACTGCCCCCGATTCAATAATTTGGCGGCGGATGTCGAGTTCAGAGGCGCGGGCATCAGCGGCGGAGTTCGCCATGACGAAACCTGCACGTCCAGATTCAGAGAGCGAAGTGTAAAACAGTTGAATCCAAAGGTAGTTGGCATTATCAACGCGCGGCATACCGAATGGGAATCGGGGATCGTCTTTGATGCGTTCTCTATCTACGCGATCGACATTGAAGGGTGGATTTGCCATCACAAAATCAAACCTACCGAAGCAGTTGTGTGGATCCTCATAGTAACTATTTGCCTGTTTGATATCGCCTTCAAGCGCATGGACTGCAAGGTTCATCTTACACAACCTGATCGTTTCGGCGACGCGTTCAACGCCGTAAATGCTGATGTCTCCAGGGTTACCATTTTTCTTGTGGTTGCTAATGAACGCTGCACTCTGGACGAACATGCCACCGGAGCCACACGCGGGATCAAGGATGCGCCCGTGAAAGGGTTGTATAATCTCAACGATGAGTTTGACGAGCGAAGTCGGCGTGAAGAATTCACCGCCGCGTTGCCCCTCACTCATGGCGAAATTGCCGAGGAAGTACTCATAAACCTTCCCGAAAGCATCCCCTTCAATGTCCATAGGGATCTGTTGCATGATACGGAGGAGTTCAAGGAGTGTGCTCTTTTCCAAACGATTGTACGTCTTCGGTAGGACACCATCAACCTGTGAATTTTCTGTTTCTATTGCCTTCATAGCGTCTGTGATGGCTTGTCCGATGTTTTCATTTTCTGGCAAATTCAGTAGGTATTGAAAACGTGAAGGCTCTGGCAGATAAAGTACACCGCGGGCTTGACATTCCATTCTCAGGTCGGGATGCCTGCGGCTGTTTGGATCGGAAACTTCGCTGCTGATTTCTTTTTCAGCCTGTGTAAACTTGTGATCGGCGTATCGTAAAAAGATAAGACCGAGGACAGGTGTTGAGTATTCGGATGCCTTAAGACGCGAATTGGCTCTGAGTTCATCGGCAGCACTCCAGAGCCTATTTTCGATGTCGGTGAGATTGGTGTTCATAATGTCTGTTTTCCTCGGGTTATCGCTGAAGAAATATCCATCGTCGTTACAGAACTGAGCAAGTAAACGATGCCTCCGATATTCGGTTACTTATGGACTCACAACCTTATAGAGTTCTATCTGTCCGTTGCGGATTCTGTAGAGTTCAACGTATTTGATGGGATGACGATTCTCATCAAAATGGGAGATAGTGGTCGCGCCTTGGTAGTTGGTTGTGGCTGCCAAAGTATCGCGAATGGCATCAGGGTCAAGCGTTCCAGCGTTTTTGATGGCGAGTGCTAATAACGACATCGCATCGTACCCCCACGCCGAGGGACCGTCTGGTGGTTCCATATACATCGCTGTGTAAGCCTTAACAAAGGCAGGGGCACTGACGGACTCGACATTGAAACCTCTGGTGAAGTAAGATCCTTCCAGAGGTGTGTTGTCCTCTAAAGTGCCGAGGAGTTTGTCGGGTTCATCCCAACCGTTGGTCCCGATAAAGGTTGCGTCAATGCCCATATTCCTCGCTTGTAATGCGAGCAACGGAATTTCTGGACTAAAACCGGCAATCAATAGCACATCTGGAGCACCGGCTTGAATCTCTGCTAATTGCGCGGTGAAATCTCTATCACCGTGTTGGTAGACTTCACTTGCAACGAGTTCGCCCTCGAGCGTTTGAAAATTCTTTTCAAACGCATCGGTAACAGCACCGGAGTAGACATCGCCCGTCTGATGGATTGTTGCAGCGGTTTTGGCGTTGAGTTCGGTGGGATCTAATGCGAATTGTGCCGTTGTCATGCCTTGAACCGAGGACGGAACAACCGTAATAAAGACGAATTCACCTGTTGAGGTTACCCTCTCACCGGATGACCCCGTAATTATGGGTCGCCGAAGCTCAGTGACAACCGGTCCGACCTGCATGGAATTCGTCGAGAGGAGGGGACCGAGAATCGCCACAACGCCTTCCTCTTGTATCAACGCTTTGGCGATACGGACGCTTTCATCTGGATCGGGAAATTCGCGATCGCCTTGATTGTCCATGACGATAAATTCGACCTGCATGCCGAGCAGGCCGCCAGCATGATTGACTTGGGATCTGGCGAGTTCTGCGCCTCTGGTAAAGTTAGGGGCGAGTCCTGAAGGTTGGATCACGCCGACTTTGATGGTCGATATCGGCTCCGACTCGGAAACGTCAGGTGCAACGATTTGTCGTATCCGTTCACACCCTGAGATTGATATGAGTAAAATTGCGATTAGGGGTAAGAAAATTTTTGTTTTCACTACTAACTCCTTGTCTGAAATGGAAATTGTTCCGCAACGACGAACCGGTCATCTGTTTCAGGCGAGCGGTAGATAAGACTGATCGCATCCACTTCACATTGTATCGGTTGCCATTCGGTTTGGAGACGCTGTTGTTCGGTTTGCAGGGAACGGTGTTGGAATTGACCGACTGAGAGGTGTGGGTGGAATCCACCAGCAAAGCGTGCCGTGTCGTCGTAGTGGGGAAGGTGTTGCAGCAGAACGCTGTGTAAGTGTACGATTTCGTCTTCGGGTTCTGGCACGAGGAACATCGTACACGATCTTCGGTGTCGAAAAGCGTCAAAGCGTGTGAGTTCAACGGAAAAAGGTGGCACTTGTTGCGCGGCTTTTGCGAGTGCTGGCGTAATCTCTGCGAAATCGTGTCGTTCTGCGAATGGATAGAGCAGCGTTATGTGGGGCATCCAACGCTCGAAGTTTCGGTCGTGGCTCCGGCGTATCGCTTGGATGGGTGGCTGCACAGCTTCGGGTGGGATAAGGACAACGGCTGTAGTATGGGTTTTGTTGGGCATATTGTGAATAGATGAGGTTAGGGGATGGTAAATCAACCGACAGACATTCCCCAACGCCCCCCATCAACGTGTAGTGTCTGTCCTGTGATGTAAGAGGCATCGTCACTGAGGAGGAAAGCGATCACGGATGCTATTTCTTCCGGTCCAGCGCGCCGTCCCATGATACAAGAGGAGATCGGTGATTCTTCCAATTCCTTTTTGCGAGCAGCAGGGTCGGGTGCTTTTCCGAAGTGCATTTCTGTAACAATCCAACCCGGTGCGATGGCATTCACCCGGATGCCGTATTCAACGAACTCGGATGCCATTGTTTTAGTGAGGGAGACCAATCCGGCTTTAACGGCATCGTAGACCCACTGTCCGGGTCTGCCAAGAAACCCACCCTCTGATGAGAGATTAACGATCGCGGCATCCTCTTTTTTCAGCAACGGCAACAGATGTTGTGTAATCAACACCCAACCTCGGAGACCGATGGCGGTTTCGGGTTCCCAATTGGGTAGCCACGCGCCGCCTTCAATTTTACCTGTTCTCAAGATAGCAGCATTATTAACGAGAGCATGGAGTGCGGAAAACTTTTCCGCGACAGTTTGTGCAGCGGCGACAACACTTTCATCATCGGCAAGATCAACCGCTATATAGGTGGCTTTACCACCTGTTTCTTGGATTTGGGAAACCGCCTGATGTGCCATTTCGGCATTGTTGTCGGCGATGATAACGTGCGCACCCTCTGCTGCGAGACGGTTCGCCGTTGCTCTGCCGATGCCGGAGGCACCGCCAGTTATCAATGCTATTTTATCTGTAAAGCGGATTGTTCCCCATGGGTTTGTTTGCATGTGTTTCTAAGCCTTTTTAGTTTTTAGTCATACTTTACAACAATCGCGAGTAAAACTCGCTCCTACAGAAGAATCGCGAGTAAAACTCGCTCCTACAGAAGAGACAGTTTGTCTATATGCCAGCGGCGAATCCGCCATCAACGAGGAGGGAGGCACCGGTGACCCATTCCCCATCATCAGAGGCGAGGAAGACCGCGGCACGTCCGATGTCTCTTGGCAAACCGAAACGCGGTAAGGCGGTTTTTTCCAATGCCTCTTTGATCTGCTCCGGGGTCAGATAGTCCTGAATCGCTGTCTCAATGTATCCTGGACAAATGGCGTTGACGGTTATGCCGAATTGCCCAATTTCTAAGGCGGTATCTCGAACCATGTTAACGACAGCGGCTTTCGCGGGGGCATACGCAGGTCCCGCACCACCGCCATAAGCATGGACGGAAGCAATCTGGATAATTCGTCCAAATTTCGACTGTTTCAGATGGGGGATTGCGAGTTTCGTCGCGACGAAAACGCCGCGGAGGTTAACGCCAACAACACTGTCCCAATCGGCGATTGAGATTTCTTGCGAACCGCCGGGGATATGGATACCGGCATTGTTGACGAGAACATCAAGTCCGCCGAAGTGTTCAACGGTTTGCCGAATTGCGTTCGCAATCTGAGATTCATCGGCGACATCGGTTTGGAGGAATATCCCTTGCGCGCCGAGTTTCTCAATCTCTGCGACAGTTGGTGTTTCAACATCGGTTTCGTGGTATTTACCGCGAAGGGGTGCCTCTCGTTTATCTACGATGGCGATACGCGCACCTTCACGGGCGAATTCGAGTGCGATACCGCGCCCGATGCCTGAGCTCCCGCCGGTTACAATGCAAACGCGATCCTTGAGTAGCATTAGTATCTTTCTCCCCAAAACAAACGGACGTTGCTACGTAACAAAAATTCGCTGGTAGTTGGTTGTTTTGTCTGAAGGCTTAATATGAATTTCAACCTTGCGGTTCAGCCGCTTCAGAATCATTAGCAACCGCTCCAGGGTGAAATTAAAATCCATTTCTTTCAGGCGGGATACATCAGATCGGTCAAGTCCATAGCGTGCTTCTACTTTTGCTGGTGTTAACTTTTGTTCATCAAGAAGACGGTGGATTGCAAAAGCAAGGTCTACCCTTAACTGTTCGTATTCCGCTTCTTCCTCAGAGAAACCGATGTCCAAAAACACATTTCCAGAACTTTCCTCAATTTTGATCTCTTCACTCATTTTTCGCCTCCATCTGACATTATACTGTATCTTCCAAAATCCTTGCAACATTTTCAGTGATACGCTCTTCGAGTTGATGTGCTTCAGCGTTCAAGACTACTAACTCTTCATTGAGCTCTGTAAAACGTTCGACGAAATCAAAATCGTCAGCGGTTTGTTCGGCGACTCCTACATATCGTCCTTTAGAAATAAGATCTACCGAGTGAGTTGCCGGCTCCGAATGCGTTATACGGCACGCCTGCGGGTACAGTCCGGATGCCCCACGTTTCAGTTGTTGCGTCATAACCGACACCCATTGAAACTGCGGGTTCTTGGATGAGATTTACTTGGAACGTGAAGTCCTGCCGCACATTGTCGTAAGGCGGTTCACGCTTAATACCAATCCGACTCCAAGAAATCCGGAGGTTCCAATCGTGTAGGTTCCGCGTCATACTCAAACGTTGTTGATAAAACTGCCCATCAATCGGATAATAGATAAGACTGGCATCAAATTCTAAGTTCCGACTCACACGGTACCGTCCGGTAGCAGTGATAGAACGGGAAGCGCGCCTTGCGGTATGCCTTTTGCTAAAAGAACTTCCGAGACTGATGTTCCATGTTTTGCGTGTATAACGGATATTAGAACGGAATCCGACCATCTTGAACTGTTGTCCATCATCAGGATGCGGATTCGGGTCATGCGTGAATCGCAAGGTCATGTTAAGGTTTCGACTCGGAAGTGGAACGATTGTAAAATCGCTTTCAATAGGCTCAAATTGACGTTCATATAAAGGGTCGAATTCCGTAAAATCGGCAGTGAGGCGTGTATCAAAATACATGATACGGTGTGGTGACTGGCTACGCCGCGTTTTAATCTCAATAGCCGTGTTGAAGCTATAAGTGAGCCGCTTCCGTTCATAGAAATAGGTACTCGGACCGAACGGATACAGGTTATCATCTCTATCAAC
The DNA here is from genome assembly GCA_003635255.1 of Candidatus Poribacteria bacterium. GTDB lineage: Bacteria > Poribacteria > WGA-4E > WGA-4E > WGA-3G > WGA-3G. Next base: position 44,404 of record PYJC01000107.1, read on the forward strand.
AGCAGGTTGGTAATCGTATCGGAGTGAGGATTGTATTTCGTGGCGCAATTTCGTGAGTCCAGGGATATATCTGACATTGTAGATGCGGAAGAGCGTATTTGTGGCGGATCCGTTAAAACTGAAAACGCTCCGAAAAATGTTCTTGTTTTGATCCTGGTCTCGATCATGCCAAACTGTATTTGAGTTGAGATTGAGACTCAGCTGCAGCTCCCGTAAAGGTGTGATCAGCAGCGTTGACTGTTTGCGGACATCAAAACCGAGGTCCATCGTTTTCAGGAATACATCTCTTTCTTCTTCACCGTCTTTCCTGCGAAATACCTCTCTAAAGAAATTGCCGAGTTCAATATCAAGATCAACACTTGTGCTTTCAAGCGTTGGAAATGAGAACATCGAGAGGAACGGTGTCTCTGTTTCGAGTTTTTCAGCGACCGTTACCATTCTATCATTGATGGTTTGAAAAAATGGGAATGCGCTGAGCCGCATCCGTGAAAAGTTCACAGTTAATTGTGGAAGTTTCTGTAGTGATCTCGTCCCTTCACCGGTAAAATCGTGGATGTGCCGGATTTCAAGTCTACTTGTGATGTCTCCAATAGTCTCTCGTGAAAACTTCAGATTCCCATTTGGATCAAGATCATCGAGATCAAAGGTTGATAACCCCGTCCCATAAGTAAGAATTGCAAAAGAGTAGAGCGAAGATTTATTAGGGAGTTGGTATTCTTCCTTATAACTCTCGGAGCGCAGTTCCGATCTACCCGTGAAGCTGATAGGGCGTCGACCTTCTTGGCGGTTATCCCAGGGTGTATAGATAGAATGTGTATGCGCCCATCGCATAATCCAGCGGTTACCGGTTCGGATAGCACTCCGTCGCTGAGCAGAGTAAACATCCCTACCGTAGATGTAGAGGTCGCCTCGATAGGTCCGCTTTTTATCGACTTTGATAACGCGAAAAGATTTTTTAGTTTGAATGGGTCGTCTTCCTAAGTCGCCAGCATATAAATTTTGCGCCTCCGAGGCTACTGGACTCGGATCTTCCCACCGTCCACGGAATCCGTGTTTCCGATAGATTTTAAGTTCCTCTTCATCCTCTGCCACTTCTTCACCTTCTGCATCCTTTTCCTCTTCATCCTCTGCCACTTCTTCGCCGTCTGCATCCTCTTCCGCATTTTCTTCTGTACCTTCTTCTGTGTCTTCTGCTTCGGCTAAGTCTTCGGAATCGGTTTCGCTTTGACTCGGCGTTTCACCGTTCTGCTTGTCCGCCTCTGTTTCATTCTGATCAGCGTTCTGTGCGTTGTCAACATCATCTGTTTCGTGCTGCTCAACATTCTGTTCATCATCCATACTATCGGCATCACCCCCTTGAACAGGTGCTTCTTCAGCGGGAGCAGTATCAGTTTTTTGTAGTTGAATATCTTCAGTAGTATCTTGTGGTGTGCCATCTGTTTCAGTCGTTTCTTCAGTCTTTTCAGGGGGAGGATTCATTACGCCTTCGTAAAACGTCTCCCATTCCGCCTCAAATTCTTCTGCGACTGTTTCAAAGGTAGGGGTCTCCTCTTTTCTGATTAATTGGAAGACGTAGAGTCCTTCAGGCATAGTAATAGGTCGGCGTTCAATAACATCGCCCGGTTTCTCCAAGCGTCTGACAGCAGATTGCCATGAGGACTCCATCTCATTTAATGGCAAACCTTCGCCTTCATTGACTTCGGAGAGGACAGGTTGCGCTGTTTCAGTAAATCCTTCAGGCAGTTGGACGAGTTGTTCAAAGGGTTCTCCCTGCTGGGCGCGTTGGAGTATATCATCTGCTAATACGCGCAGTGCGTCCTTTGTATCATCGCTTGGCGTAACAGCGATGTCAATACGGCGGAGTTTAATCTCGCGTTCACCGTAGACATCAACAATCTGATCGGCTTTGAGGATGTGAAATGCGGATTCGGTTTGGACGATAGGACTAATTTCGCCTTCTTGTAATGCGAAGGCAGCTGCTTCCAAAGCGGGATCAAGTTTAGGTTCACCTTCTTCATCGATTTCGCCGCGGGCGAGAAAACCGAGGTCACCGCCCTCATACCGGGTCACCGAGTGGTCAGAATTACGCTGTGCGAGTTCGGCAAAGTCCGCGCCATCTTCTTGAAGCTCCTTGAGAACTTCTTCTACTCGCTCCTTGGCACGGTTAACATCGTCATCAGTGATTTTATATTCCAGAAAGATCTGCTTCAACCAATAGCGATCATATTCACCATCAAGTCGGTCCTGTAATTCTTGGGCTTTTTCTTCTAACTTAGTCCGCTGATTTGGTGTTACATCTGGCGGAATGGGAATATAAATTTCTTGGAATTTAGTATCCGCGAATCGGTATTTTCCTTCAAAACCGTAGCCTTGTCCGCGTCGTGCGCTCCTATCATAGAGCAGTGCCCCGTCGTAACGGCGTTTACGGACAAGGGGCTGAATAATGGAAATGTAGGGACCTTGGTAGCTATCTGTTCCAAGTTTGACGATTATCTTCGCGACCTTTCCTTTACGGAGATCACGTCGCATCGCGGGGAAATAGAAGAGCGGAAACCCACCAATCCGCAAAACAATATTCTTGGCGATCAACTCCTGATTCATTCGGACGATGACTTCGGTAACGCTGAAATAATAGTGCGGATGTTTCAGTGAGCAGGTGGTCAGCGTGGCACCTCGGATATAAGAACGATCTTCACCTATTTTAAAGATTTCACTACCGCCAAAGTACCACGGGTCGCTGTATGTGAATCCGTTGCGGGCAATCCCTTTCTTATTTTCGAGGTTGAAGATCAGTTCATCAGAATAGGTTTCTTCGTTACCTACCTTGAGATGGACGTTCCCTGAGGCGCGCATCAGATTTTCGTCAAAGTCAGCCCAGACATGGTCAGCCCGCAAAATAACATCTTCAAACTTGATGAGGGCATTGCCATGAATTTGAACGAAATTGTCGACAATAGACATATCGTCGCCGTCGCCAATTACCATCCCTTCCTCTGGCGTATCTGTTTCTGGATTCAAGCGTGCTGAGGCGGATTCCTCCTCTTCGGACGGATCTGTGGAGGTGGACTCGGAGGGTTCCGCCTCAACATCTGAAGGTTCCGTTTCAGCGTCGGGGGGTTCCACTTCAACCTCGGGAGGTTTCGTTTCAGCGTCCGGCGGTTCCGTTTCAACAGTTGGTGGTTCAGTTGATTGGGCATCTTGCGCGATAACCATCTGAGTTGGACTTAGAAAGCACACAACGACCAATAGGAGTGTCGCTATGCCTGCACGCCTGAACGCTGTTAATACGAGCGAAAGGAGTGCCTGCAATGAGAAGTCTGTTTCGCGAGGACGCATTGTATTGGGGTATTGATGCTGATGACTGATAGGCAAATCGAACGCGCGCTTGTTCACAGATTTCTTACTCTTTCAGATTAATTTTAACATAAGCGTTTTCAAGAAGTTTATCGGTGTAAGCATCCCACTCTTCTTGGAACCGCTGTTGGCGAAGTATTACGGTAATCTGTGCCATCTCTGCTTCAGTCAGCCCTGGACTATTTCGCTCATCGAGCCTAAAGATGTGGAGTCCAGACTCAGTTTCATAGGGTTGACTGTAGGCATTGGATGCTAAGGGTTCAACGACTGCTCGCGTTTTAGGATTGAGTTCCGATAAAGAACGGATTCCGAGGTCTCCACCGTTTTCCCGCGTCTCATTATCGTCAGAATGTAGTAATGCGAGTTTACTAAAATCCTCGCCAGCCTCTAATTTTGTGTGAACATCGGTAGCATGTTTACGCGCTTCTTGTATCGCTGCTGGACTGGTTGTTAATGGGACGATGAAATACCGGAATGCGATCATCTGGTCGTTCTTCTTTTCGACGGTGAACACGTAGAGTCCTTTATCTGCTTCAACAGGTTCACTGAGCGTCCCTATCGCCAAATCTGTTAATGAATCCTGAAAGAGTTTCGGGAATTTACTAAATTCTTCGGTGGACGCTTCTACGAGGCCTCCCGCCTGCTTAGAGGCATCGTAACGCTGTGCGATTTCTTCAAACGTAGCGTTACCTGTCTCGATCTGATTACGCGCTTTTGTGACGTTTTCATAAGCGGCATCGCGATCGGCTTGATTCGGTTTAAAGGCGATGAAAATGTGTCGTAAATGTACCTTATCTGCTTTAGTCGGTAATTGGTCGCGATTCTCTTCAAAAAATTTTTGGATTTCGCTATCCCGTATCTGCAATCTGGGGACGATTCTACCCATGACAAGTCTTTCGGTTTTAAGATTCCGCTCCGATTGCTCACGAAATGCTATGAGCGTCATGCCTTCTCGATTTAACTGTCTTTTAAATTCCTCATCGGTCTCAATCTGGTACCTGTCTTTGAAGTCTTTTATGTACTGCTCAATCTCTGTGTCAGTGACAGTGATTTTTAGCGTTAACGCCGCTTCCAAAAGCAACATTTGCCGGATAAGTCTGTCCAATAGTTCGCTTCTTTGTCGTTCAGCCTCGTTGATTGCCTCACGCTGGCTAAAGCGATAGACCTGTTGAAGTTCCATTGCACGCTGGTTTACTAAGACATCAAGTTCGCGCTTGGTAACAACATCATCGTTGACATAAGCGATGATTCTATCAAAAGTGCGAGCATGAACGCTTGAGATTCCACCACCGATAAGTAGGGCAATCAATGTGAGATAGACTGCTTTTTTGCAAATCATGGGCATGCTCCTTTATGGATGTGGCGCGATCGGTAACCGCGCCACACTTAGGGTATAAAACTATTCCTCTGGTTCTGCCGCTTCTGGCTCCGTTTCCGCTGGCGGCTCTGCTTCAGGTTCCGCCTCTGGAATCCGATCAATATAGGTTTTGACCTCGGCGCGCTCGCGGAGTTGTTTAACCCATGCCACCATAAGTGCGTCCCGTTTTTCGCGCTCAACCTTGCGTTCTACACTCTTACGGACATCCTCATCCTCAAAGGGTTTTTGATATTCATCGCGAGCCTCGTCCTTACGGAACATCATGTAGTATTTCTGTCCTTGGACCTCAACTTCGATAACATCATCGTGGACTTTACCGATTTCAGCAGCAAACGCTGCGTCTAAGAACGGCTCCGTTCCGGGTGGATAGGCATCTCGACCGAAATAATCGGTATCACCAGGAGAGGATGCATTTGCGCCGGGACCGACAAGTTCACCTCGGTCCGAGAGTTCTTGTGCCACTTCGGTGATGTCTTTACCGGCTTTAATCTCTGCGGAAACTTCATCGGCACGCTCTTCATCTATCAGCGTAATACATAAAAGCCGCACTTGCGCCGGGCGGACATAATCCGCTTTGTTTGCCTCATAGTGTGCCAGATAGTCATCTTCAGTTAAGACGAGTTTGTCATCAACTTCTTGAGTGGTAATCTTCTTAACCATTAACTCATGAAGATAGTCCTGAACTTTTTTGAGGATTTCGGCATCTTCGTTGAGTTTTTGGTCGCGAGCGAGATTGAGAATTAAGCGACTCTCCGCCATAAGGAGCATGTAAGTTTCGAGTCCCGATTTGTCCTGATATTGCCGTTGCTTATATTCCGGGAGTTCGCTAATCTCTTGCAACATTTCCTCAAGGGTGATGTGGTGTTTCCCATTCCACTCAAATTCAGCGATAACTGTTCCGTCAGCACCGATTGCTTTGTCGCTACAACTATAAAAGACGGGGTGTGTGGCAAGGATCCCGAGTAAAAGTAAAGAGATAACGGGAAGTCGGGGCTTGCAATCCATTTTGCCCATAAATAAGGCAATTCTTTTAAACATTTTCAATTCTAACTCCTTTTCTCGACCTATCATTGTGGTTACAGATGTTGCTTCCAAAAATCGGAATAGGCTACTGTTCTGATTCCTCGGTCTCCGCTTCTTCGGGTTGTGGCGGCTCAGGAATATTCCCAGGATAGGTTTTCAGTTTGCCTTTTTCAGTGATTTCGGCAACCCAATCATTGATACGCTCACGTTTCTTTGTCCGCTCAACTGTTCTTTCGATATCGTCTTTGACTTCATCGAATTCCTGCTGTCGTTCCGGCTGATGCTCCTCCTTACGGAAGATGAGATAGAAGGTTTCGTCGTTGACATCCGTTTCAAAGACGGTATCCGTCATTTCGCCGACTTCTTGTGCGAAAACAGCCTCAATGAACTCCTCCCAACGTGCTGAGGTAGCCTTTGTGAAGAAACCGGTATTCCCTGGATCATCTTGATTAACGCCGGGTCCGTTCACGAATTTTCCGGCTTCAGTGAGCTCTTTCGCCATCTCAACGATATTTTTTCCGGCTTTAATAGCGTCGAGTGTCTCGTTGGCAAGATCCTCATCGTCGAGCGTGATACAGGTTGCCCGAACCTTTTCGGCCTCAATGTACTCGCTCAGGTTCGCCTGATAGTGTGCCATGAGGTCTCCATCCGAATAGACCACCTTGGCATCAACTTCCGCTTCAGTCAATTTCTCAACCATGAGTTGGTGCGTATAGTCTTCGAGTTTCTTGAGGTGCTCAGGGAGTTTATCAAACCCCTCTTCAGTTGCGCGAAGAATTTTGAGCCGTTCGTCTATCAATTCTTCAAGATACTCGGCTTTGTCCGCGCGGCTTTTATAATTCTGCTGGCGGTAAATCGGCAATTCTGCGATTGCAGCGTTCAGATCCGCCAACGAGATTTGATGTGATTCGCCATTCCATTTATACGCTGCTATAATTACCTGGTTCTCGTCCATAGCAGGCGCGGGCTGTTCATGACCATCAGACTGAACGAACTTCCAAGTTAATAAACAGGTCATGGCGACAACTACAAAAATAGTAATCGTTTTTTTCATATTTTTAATGTTCCTTGCGGTTCGGTCAGGTCGGTTTGGGAAATGAAGGGTCTTTCCGTATATCCAGCCTGCCCGTTAGTTAGGCTTACGCGCTTTGGATCAGGCGCGTAGCACGTCTTTTTTCGCTGAACTTTCGTCTTTAAGATGACTCAACAAAACAGTTTGAGGGTTTGTTGCAATTCGGTTAATACATTCGCCCCCGTCATTCCCGGCATCCGAATTTTAAGTTGTGCCGGCGGTTGGAGTTGGAGGTCATCATTTTTGTGGATTATATCAACGAATTTCTTCACATTAATTCGAGGTTTCTGCTCGTCAAAGGTAACTTTTACTTGCTCCTTCCCAGCAACAATAGCGATTATGCCGAGGTTTTGGCTGAGTTGCTTTACACTGGCGATTTCGAGTAACATCTCAGCGGGCTCGGGAATCGCACCATACCGGTCCTGAAGTTCTTCACGGAGTTCCTTGAGTGCCGCGTTGTCCTTCAAGCCAGCAATTTTCTTATAGATGGACACCTTCTGGCGGCTATCGGGAACATAGTCATCAGGAAGATAGGCTTCAACGGGTAGACTGATCCGTGTTTCAAAGGTCTCCTCAATTTTTTCACCTTTTAGTGCCATGACTGCTGCCTCAAGGAGTTGGCAGTAAAGTTCATAACCGACAGTAACAATATGCCCATGCTGTTCTGCGCCGAGTATATTCCCGGTGCCACGGATTTCCAAATCCCGGAGGGCTATTTTAAAACCTGAACCGAGATCCGTGAATTCTTCAATAACCCGCAGCCGTTTTTGCGCGCCTTCAGTAATCGCCCGGTCTTTCGGATAGAATAGATACCCGTAAGCCTGTGTGGTGGCGCGTCCGACACGCCCGCGCAGCTGATAAAGTTGTGCTAAACCGAGTGCGTCTGCTCGATTAATCAGAATAGTATTAACGTTGGGAATATCCAATCCCGATTCAATAATCATTGTACAAACGAGGATATCGTGCTTATGGCGGACGAACTCCAACATAACGGTCTCTAATTCCCGTTCTGGCATCTGTCCGTGTGCGACAGCAATACGCGCGTCCGGTAGAAGTTGTTGAAGCGTTAATGCAATATTTTGAATATTTTCAACACGGTTATGGACGAAAAAAACCTGTCCATCGCGGGCTAATTCTGCTGTGATCGCCTCCCGAATGACTTCAACATCATAAGGCATTACATACGTCTGAATCGGCAATCGATCTGCTGGTGGCGTATTAATGATACTAAAATCTCGGATACCGACAAGCGACATGTGGAGTGTCCGTGGAATCGGTGTAGCAGTCAATGTAAGTACGTCAATCGTCTCTTTGAATTGTTTAATCTTCTCCTTATGCTTAACGCCGAAGCGATGCTCCTCATCAACGACCAAAAGCCCAAGGTTGTCAAATTTCACAGTCTTAGAAAGCAGGCTATGCGTCCCGATAACGACATCAACAGTGCCGTCCGCCAATCCTTCCTTAATCTGTTTTATCTCTTTGGGCGTACGGAATCGGTTCAACATCTCAACATGGACAGGAAAAGACTGAAAACGTTTTTCAAAGGTGTCGTAATGTTGAAGCGCGAGAATCGTTGTAGGGACAAGCACGGCTACCTGCTTTTCGGACATAACGGCTTTGAACGCAGCACGCAACGCCACCTCTGTTTTTCCGTAGCCGACATCTCCACAGACGAGCCTATCCATTGGACGTTCACCCTCCATATCAGCCTTAACGTCCTCAATCGCTTGGAGTTGGTCATCGGTCTCCTGATAAGGGAAGAGTGCCTCAAATTCGGTTTGCCACGGCACCTCCGGCGGAAAACTGTATCCTTTCCGCGCTTGCCGAAGCGCATACAAATTAAGGAGTTCATCTGCCATCTGCTCAACCGATTGCTTGACCCGCTCCTTTCGCCGACTCCACGATGCACCACCGAGTCGATCTACGCGAGGTTTATATGCGTTGTCTTTACTGCCGACATATTTCTGAACGAGGTCTACTTGATATGTAGGCACATAGAGGGTATTGTCATCGCTGTATTTGAGAATAAGAAAATCTTGGGATTTGCCATCAATTGCCAATCGACGTATCCCCTCATAAACAGCGATCCCGTGAGAAACGTGGACGACATAGTCCCCAACTTTCAGATCAATTAGGCTCAGAATTGGTGTCCCGTCTGTAGGTGGACGTCGCCGGATTGGACGCTGCTGACGATTCCCGAAGAGTTCACCTTCAGAAATAACGATAAGGTTTAACGCTTCGTTGTGAAACCCACTACTGATTGCGCCGACACTGATGTCAATATCCGAGAGAAATAATTCGCGCTCGGCTAAAATCTCAGTTACACGCTTCGATTGCTGTGGCGTTTCACAGAAAAGATAAACCCGATTTCCCTTCTCTGCCCATGTTTTAACCTGATCGATGATAGTTTGATAGTTTCCAGATGGTAACGCAAGCGGTTTCATCTCAAAATCCAGTAGCACCAATTTACTATCTACGACTTCACGCGGCGGTGCCAAAGACAGTGATACGACTGGATACCTCTCTAACTGCGCGCTAAGGGTCTCATACGGTGTTAAGAGTTGATCTGGTGGCACCATAAGCACCGATTCTGCGAGTTTCTTTTCATGCAGCTCCTGCGTCCGTTCATGCATTTGCGATGCTTCTCGTTTTTGCCATTGTGGCTCTATTAAACAGACGATTGTATCTTCTGATAGATAGTCAGTAAGTGTCCCTGTTTCAGGAACGAGCATTGGCAAAAATGCCTCTATTGCGTCGCTGAACAGGGATTCTTGAAATAGGTATTCGGAGGTCACCGCTTTCGTTAAATTATCCGTTATTTCCCGCACAGTGTTTACAAGTTGTGGTGTTGCGTGTCCCTGAAGAAGTGCGTCTACCTGTGCCTGCCAATGTTCAACTGATATATCGTCAACCAGGACTTCTCGCAGCGGTGTAACGGTGACGGATTCAAGAGGTTCCGTTGAGCGTTGCGATATCGGATCAAAAGCGCGGATCGCATCAATTTCATCTCCGAAAAACTCAACGCGTGTCGGGACATCAGCCGTGAGTGGATAGACATCAAGGATGTCACCTCTGCGCGCAAACTCTCCTTTAACTTCCACCAACTCAACGTTTTGGTACCCGCCACGGATAAGCATCGCAGCGACAGCGTCTGGCTCCACCTCATCGCCGAGATCGAGTCTACAACAAGCATCGGCAAAACGCTGCCGCAACGGAAGTTTGTAAAGCATTGCCTGGCTTGTGGTTACAACAACACTTCGTTCACCTTGTAGTAGATGTTCCAGACACCGAATGCGATCCACGACAATGCTTTTAAGAGGGGCAATGCCATCAAAAATTTTGCGATTCCAACCGGGGAAGAGATTAATACCGGACTGTGAGGCAGCGGTAGGTGTAGCTTCTGAAGTCGGGGATGCCCGGTATGTAGAGATTTCCGCCATCACCTGTTCGGCTTCACGCTGTGAGGGAAGCACAATCAAGAAGGATTTTTCGGGAAAATCGTCAATGAGCGTTGCTAAAAGATACGCAGCCGATGCGTTCGCCAATCCTCTGAGCCACGGTAACTTTTTGCCGTCCTTGAGACGTGCCGCCAGTGTTTGGTAATTTTCAGTTTTGCGTAAAAGTTCTATCACTGCTATTTCCTTGACAAGCCACTGGGGGTATCGCGGCTACCAAATGTTTGTTCCGAAATCCTAATTCGCCACCTCAACATCGGTTAAAGTAGCTTTGATCGCGCCTATTTTGCTCTCTGTCTCAATTTTGACAGGTAACCGTCGTTTATCATCTGTAATCCAGAAGCGGCCGCCTTCTGATGTTCGTAACACAATTGTTCTAACATTACCTAATTTTTTATTTTTAACGAACTCTCTGCGTTCAACGGTGAGTGTCGCTTTCAACACTTTTCCTTTAACGAGCAGCGGGAAGAAATAGGTTTCACCGAGCACAAGTTGCTTAGAACGTAGGAAGTAGATAAGCGAGAGTTCATCTTGTGTGCCGGGTGGTATTTCCAGTACCTTTGTCTCGCGTTTTTCCGGTGCTTTTGGTTTTGGACGCGATATCTTTTCATATTCCGCTTTACCCTCACGGAAATTAATTTTGACAATCCCTTGATATTTTCGGTCCTGTACATAATTCTGAAAGCGGGTCGGTGAAAGCGTTGTCGGATTTAGATACGTTTCTTGCTGATTCTGGAACTTATAGAACCTGAAAAGTGCACGAGTTTTCATTTCAGATTGGATACGATAAACATCTGCACCATTAATGACTTTTTCTTCAACAATCCAGTCTGTCCGTTTGCCAGCGGGCAATTTTTTCAAACTAATACTGTATGTTAATTTTTCACCGACTTGAAGAGGGCTCGGGACAATGTCCTTGGCATCAACAAGAAACAGAGAATTATCGCTTAAGGCGATGTTCCCGATGAAGAGCAGCGCAAAGATTAGATATTTTGCATAACGCACGCTTTTGTCCTCGCAATTGGTGTGTTGAGATAAAAGTCTTCTGCGCCAATTTTAGAATCTATGGGTGAAAACCAGAGATTGAAAGCCACTATCTGTTTGTTGCACCTGCAGCGAAAATCTCCGATTATTATACGCTTCAGCGGTTTTAGGTGCATCAAGGATATTCCAGATATGGATCCCAATACCTGTTGCGAGGAAAATACCGCTGAAAAACGCATGATTTTTCATGCGCGTACGCCCTTGGTCATAGGTCAAGAATTCATCAGTCCGGGGATCTTGGAACCCAGTCTCAAATACACTTTGCTGGTTATAATGCAAGGCGCGAGCGATGTTATACCCAGCAAGTGCGAACGTGCCTAACTCGACGGTTAGGAAGAGCGTCGCTTTTGTGTAGTTACCGGCATAAGCCTGTCCCAATCCGGGCATAAAAATTGAGAGCCGCTGCGCTTTTTGGAGATCAAGTTTAGGGTAGTACCGCTCTGGATGCGACCGAAATAGTGGGTAATTCGGTTTCGTCTCAGGTTCATCCGTATAACCGGGAACGAAGGGTCGGATGTTCTGATTGACAGTATCAGGTTCCGTATAACGGGAAACAAATGACTGGGGTTTCTGATTCGCAGCATCAGATTCCGTATCAGTAGTCGTATTCGTTTCGTCCGTTTCGGTTTCGGCAGTTACGCCAACGAACCCAACGCTGAGAAAGAGTATAAACGTAAGCAATATGTAAAACAGAGGCGGCATTTGCGCCACCTCTTTACTTTTTTTCATGGAGTCCACTCCTTATCAAGGACGCTTGAGCGATGGTGCTAATTGTACGTTTTCCGGATCCGTCTGATATGCCCAATCGAAAACAACAGCATCATCATAAAGTTCGCGCACATGAATTTTTGCGTAGTTGTTATCGGGGGTATTGATGGCATAGATATGTCCCTCAATGAGTTCAACAAATAGCGTCGTATACCCCATATCTGGAACAAAATCAACCGCGTCAAAATGTTCGTGATACCCCAAATCCTGCATGAACGTCTCATTGTCCGAATAGAGATAGGTAACACCGATTTCGGTATCAAGTCCAAAATAGATATCAGTCGCGGGGCTGTCCCACTGGACGCTTCCCTTCTCCGGTCGCGAGAAATCGAACCCACTTCTTTCTGGTAAAATATTATAGTCCTCAAGGGTGATATTTCGCCCTTCTGGACGCGGTGTGTCCCAAGCGTCTTCGGGACTGAGATCGCTTTCATTATCGTGAATGTCATAAGCGGAGACGGCGTAATAGTAGGTTTCTCCGTTTCGGACGGTTGTATCTACATAACGGGTCGTGTTTTCTGAAACCTCTGCCAGACTCTCAAAGTTGGTGTCATCGCGTCCGCGCCACACCTGATAACCTGCCAAATCATATTCACCATTAGGGTACCACTCAATAATAACCTCTTCATCGCCTGTAATGGTCCTGACCCCGCGAGGCACAGCGGGGGGTTCATCATCCGTATCGTCACTCGCATCAATATAACACCCACTGATCCCACCGAATAACAGTGCAGCCAAGAGTATCGTGAGAATTCTGTCGATTTTGGTTAACATGTATCTATCCCTCCAGAGTTTAAGTTGCATTTAGACTCTGTAACGGATACATCGCCAAAAGCGTTGACAAACTCTTCATTAAAATATTATCACAAAAGCCGTGAGAATGCAAGACAAAATTTTTCAGAAGCCGTCAAAAACTAAGTACCGCAATTGACATTGAGGCTCAATTGTGATACGATGTAAAAAAAAATAAGGAGATACGATGAAAACGCTTCTCATTCTACGACACGCAAAATCGAGTTGGAAGTACCCAGAACTCTCTGACTATGATCGTCCCCTCAATTCACGCGGCAAACGAGATGCCCCACGGATGGGGAAATACCTACGTCAGCAAGGACTGACCCCTGACCGGATTTTGACTTCATCCGCGAAACGCGCTCGGAAAACTGCGAATAAAGTGGCAAAATCGTGTGGTTACACAGGAAAGGTGAAAAAGATAGAGGCATTTTATGATACCGTCCCCGGGGTCTATTTTGAGGTATTACAAGCACTACCGGATAAATACCAACGCGTTATGGTCGTTGGACACAATCCAACAATGGAACGACTCGTGAATCATCTGACGGAACAAATAGAACGGATGCCGACAGCGGCACTTGCTCACATTGAACTTCCGATTCAACATTGGGATGCGCTCGATCTGTATACAAAAGGAACCTTAGTCAACTTATGGACGCCGAAAACACTTTTCACGGATTAATCAGCCTATTCGCGATCTTGCTTGTGTCTTTCTGCTCACTCTACAGTACTGTAGCAGCTGAAACTCCGGTTTCAACGGCTATAGACGGACAATTCCTTCCATGGGTGGTCAACGATGGTGAAGGCGGTGTCATCGTTATGTGGGAAGATTACCGGACAGGAAAGGACTGGGACGTTTATGCGCAGCGCATTGATAGCACTGGAAAAGCACGTTGGGAAGAAAATGGTGTGGCAATATGTCAGGCAGATAGAAATCAACGTCGCTTACGGATGATTCGACACGACAGACACGCGATTGTTGTCTGGAACGACAGACGCGACAGAAGTAATTGGGACATCTATGCCCAAGCGATTAATCTTGACGGCGAAATTCTATGGCAAACGGATGGAATCCCGGTCTGCATAAATACCACCGATCAATCAACACAGGCGATTATGAATGATGGCGAAGGCGGTGCTATCTGCGTCTGGGAAGATGAACGCCGAAGTTCTGAATTCCAAGACCTCTATATCCAACGGATCACTTCGGAAGGTCAACCGATATGGGACCCTAACGGTATTCCTGTTTTTCCATCGGAATCGCTACAGAGCGACCCGATTCTGGTTGCCGATGGCATGGGCGGATTCTATGTGGTTTGGTGGGATGTTATCGGCTATGACGCGTGGCACATTATGGCATATCGCCTGAGTTTAGACGCAAAACCGTTATGGGACACTCCGATCCTTGTTTCTCCGATGGACGGGATGCAAGGTGAACCTCGCGTGATTGCCGATAGTGAAGGTGGAATCATTGTACTATGGCAGACATACGAAAATTTTATTAACGATCAACTTCACGCACAACGGATCGCCGCGGATGGTAGCAAACTATGGGAAGGGACAGGTGTTCCAATCTGTACAGCTTCGGGTATCCAGAAGCACGCCTCGGTCGTCGGGGATGGAAACGGTGGATTCATCGCAGTGTGGCGAGATGAACGCGATATCTATTCTGACCTGTTTATGCAGTATATCCGCGCAGATGGCACACCGGTCTGGGAACAAGACGGTATCCCGCTTTGCACGGCAGGTGGACACCAGGACAAACCTTCTATTGTCAAAACCGAAGAAGGACGATTTTTTGTGACATGGTTAGACTACCGAGAGGACTTCGGTGAGGAGAGCAGCGATGCTGTCTATGGGCAGCTTATTGATTTAGAGGGTAAGACGTTATGGGATGAAAACGGGGTGGCTATCTCCACGAGCCAAGGCGAACACTATCCGCCGTTTGTGGTATCTGTTGAAAATGGAAAATGGATGGTCGTCTGGAGCAACACGCAAGAAGACAACGGAGATATTTTTCTTCAGCGATTTTAGGCAATTGCCTATCCTTCAGTTCTAAGAGAGTCGCAGATAGCATCCTGCTACTGCTTTATGTCGAACTCACCTTTGGTAGGTTGTGTTTAAATATGGACACCAGAAGCGGAAGGACGTTCTTGTACGACAGGGATGACGTAACTCCGAATCGTTAAACCCTGCAATGTTTGCGTTTCTACGCGAGGTTCAGGGTTTTTGCGATGATCGAATACCACGTAATAGCCTTCGTTCACATTTTCTATGGTGAGATACTTCGCGAGTTGCTGTTTGCCTGCCTCATAAAGCAGGTCACCCTCCCAAATTTTTGTTTCAACAACATACTTGCGGGCGTTGTGGAGGATGAGGAGATCCATCCTGCCGCGCCCGGTTTGGACTTCAAGGTACATGTTTCCACCGACGAGGCCGACGAATTGGTCGAGATAGGTGAAGAGGAGATACTGTCCGACGTACTCGTGGGGTGTGTCTGGGATTTGTAGTATTTTGAAACCTGCCCGGGCGATGAAATCCTTGAAGTTGTCCAAGAGGGATGGCATGTGAATGTATCCATCAGGTGTAAGGTAATCTCGAAAGCCGGCGCGGGTGTCTTCCGGGAAGTATTCCCGCTCCAAGCCGTTAACAGGCTGTTTGAATGCCCGCATGATACGGAACTGATAGATTGGGTTAACAATCTTACACATCCCACTGGTATCTTCCTCAATCACGCCATACGTAACGAGTTCGCTGATGACTTCATTGTCTAAGTTGAAGGCTACGCCCTTATCGTAAGATGTGATCTCCATTAGGACCCTTTCAAAGCGCGAGTCTCTGCGGATATTGGTTAGCAGATGTTGAATATTACGATTCTGTTCACGAAGGAGCCGCGTGTGCGCGTTTGAGAAATGCGCCATTTTAATCGACTCGGTCTTTGGAATTTCCAGTTCTGTTGTGAGAATTTGGGCGAATCGGTTGACGAGAAAGGGTTGTCCACCTGTCTGTTTGTGAAGGCTTTCGATGGCTTCAGGTGCGAAGGCTTGGCCAACCTCGTCGGTATATTGTCCAATCAGTTCATGCACCTGTTCAAGCGTGAAATTGGACAGGGCAAACTCGTCATGAATATTGAAAGGAGAAACTGAGCGGTCGTAATCAAGTTGGGCGATGCTCTTGACACCGACGATACCGACGCTGTGTGGACACTGCGAAGCACTACGGGTGAGGTAGATGCGGCGTAGTGAATGAAGGAAACCTCTCACAGCAGTTTTGGGAATGCCATCAAACTCGTCAATGACAACAACGAACCTTTGATTATCAAGCAAATTCGATAGATGCTGGAAAAACCTTAGCATTGACAGGTGATCCGTTATCTCTGCGGTATCCAAGAAAGACACTAAGGCTTCAGTAGGCGTGCTTCCACGTTTTTGGAAATTGTGCGCCATCCGTTCACGAATATCCTCGACGAGGCTTCTATAAAAATCGACTGGGTCTATATCTACGTACGCTTCAAAGTTAAGTTCGATTGGGAAATAAGTTGGATCCTTGGCGACAAGCATATCAAGTGCGAATTGGAAAAAGGTGGTTTTACCTGTTTGGCGCGGTGCGAAGATAACAAGGTATTTTCCCTGTTTGATACGATCAATAAAGTCGGTGAGTTCAGCGGTCCGACTAACAATATAGTTTTTCTCTGGGGATACGGGGCCTTCGGTGCCAAACGTTTTCATTTTCTTCCTTTCCGAAAGTAGGTTTTAAACCCAACTCGTTCAAAGAAGAGTGGAGAAGTCAACCCCTCAGTACGTCGGTGTTTGACAATCTCTGAAATGGAGTCGCCGAACCAAATCTTACCGCTCTTCGGATCAATACCGGCTGTCTGTCCAATCCGTTCGGTGATAGCACCCACAGCCTAAAGGCTGGGGCTTCGGTTTCGTAGACAGTGCGGTTTTCTCAAAGAGTCGACCGTCTTAATCCGTCTCCACCAGCGGGCGTTTCCCTCGTGTTCCCAAATTGATTCAATGAACACAAGGCATATCGTTAGGTAACGGCTATCCCTGCCCGCAAAATGTTTATCGCAGCGTTGATGTCTCGGTCATGGTGTGAACCACATTCAGAACATGTCCACTGTCTATCTGAAAGAGAAAGATATTCGTTAGGGTAGCCACAATTGCTGCAAGGTTTTGTTGTAGGAGTCCATTGATCAATCTCTTTCAAAAGACGCTTATGTTTACTGCACTTATACCTTAATATCTTAACAAACTGGTAGAATCCAAGGTCAGATACCTTACGTCCCCACAGGCGTTTCATGCCGTCAAGGTTCAAAGTTTCAAGGACAATCGTATCAAACTTCTTACAAAGTTTAGATGCCAGTTGCCAGTGAAAATCTTCGCGTTGATTGCTAATTTTCTCATAGAGGCGTGCGATTTGTCGCACACACCGCCACCAACCGTGAGAACCTTTGACTTTACGACTCAAGGTTTGGTTGAGAGACCGAAGTTTCTTCAAGGAGTGTTTCAAGGGGTGTGGGTGTTGTATCTTCTCACCTGTGCTAAGGGTCAAATACGCGTCTTTCATACCGAAGTCTGCCCCAACGCTTTTACCTGTTGTCGGCAGAGGTCTAAAATCTGTGTAGTCCGTTGTGATACAAAGCCAATATCTACCGCAACTATCACGCTTGAGTGTAACTTCGGTGATAGTCCCGTGCCACTGCCGGGGCTTATGAAACGTATACGGCACTTTATCAAACTGCCATTTACGCGTATCAGGATTCCACTTACGGAAACTCAGCGTGATACGATTATTATACAAAGACCACCCCGCAGAACTCGGATACGTAATAGACTTAAACTTACGTCTCGGCTTAATATGCGGTCTACCCCCAAGTTTCTTAAAAAAACGGTCATACGCTTTATGAATACGCTTGAGTTCCTGTTGCATCGCTTGGCTTGGCAATGCGTTCCAATGCGGGTGGGTCGTCTCTTTCAAATGTTTAAGGTGATCACACATACCTTCATAGTTTACATAAGGAAGTCCGTCTTTATACCTTTGACGCTGCCACTCATGGAAATAGACATGCACTTGCCATATATCGTCAAGCAGATTGCCAATACGTATGGTATTGGATTGATTATAGAGCGGATATTTATACGTTTTCATGGACTATCAAGTATCAAGTCTTTAACCCCTGTGAAGTGGGTAGGCAGACACATAACCAAGGGGTTATGCTTCACATGCCTGCCAACTTGATACTATACTTATACAACATTTTTGTGTCAAGGTCAAGTTTATTTTTCAGGATTACGTCCTGAGCGGGCTTATATCCCGAAGTCTAAAGACTTCGGCTTTACGCCCGAATGCCCGTAATATCGTGCTGTTTCTGGTATTCTGCCCAAATCTGCTTGCATTTATGTGAGTCGGCTTTTGTCCAATTTGGATGTTTCATTGCTAATTTCTCCTTTCATTTTACAGGATACCATGACGACTTGACTCAAGTCAAATTGATTCAGGAACCGTTATGCCTCTCTACTCATCTCAATTAAATGTGCACCTTTGAGACCCGCGCGCACATCTTCATCATAACTCGTTACAACGACTTGGTGTTCTTCGGCGACTTCATGAATGAAATCCACCATCAACGCCTTTCGTTCGTCATCTAAATGAAGCGTCGGGTCATCGAATACGAAGAAGCCGGGGTTGCCCAAAACCTTAGCGAGGGCGACTTTGAAACAGAGATATAAGAACATTTTTTCACTGCCACTCAGCAACATGAGACTCCGATCAGTGCCATCTATATTAAGTGAAGGGAGCAGGTGTTCGCGTTGTAAGTCGACGCGCGTTTGTCCCCCGCTCCCGCGAGAAGTAGAAAAAAGTTGCATCTTGTCGAGCCAGTGATGCAGCTCCTCTTCAGCGGGCTTGAGGATTTGCCGCTGGAGTGCTTCAATGGTCCTGTCAATCCCAGCGCAGGCGAGTTCGATACTCAGGAGTGTCGTTTTAACTTTGGATGCCTCCCTGTTTACGCGTTGGAGTGCGTTACGTCTATCTAAACGGACGGCTTCTTCCTGCTTGAGTTTGCCGAGTCGCTCACGCTCACTATCAATTTGTGCTTTTAACTTTGGTTTATCCAAGATTGCGAGGGTATCCGAAGGCACTTGTTCGTTCTGTTGGATACCTTTCTCACTTAACCGGGATACGAGTGCGTCAAGTTCAGTCTGCGTTTTGTCAATGTCTTGGGCGCGTTGCTGATACTGTGTTGCGAGTGTTTGTAAAGTCTGGAGACGTTGTTCAAGTTTTTGCCGATCCTTTAAATTAGTGGTTTCTGTCTCTAACGACTGTTTATGGGTATCAAGCTCGGTGCATCGCTGTGATTTTTCTTCTTGTTTTTCATCAATAATCTTTTGTACCACATCTCGTTCAACTGTTTGGGAACAGGTTGGACAGTGCTGTTCGCCACTCTCAATCAGTGTTTGGAGGGTGTTACAGACCTTCGTTAACGCTTCGATCTCAGATTCCAAGCGACCGATCTGTTGTATCAGTTTCTCTCGTTTCCCTTCCAACCCAGAGGCTTCCTGAATCGCTGTTTCGATTGTAGCGATCATCTCTCGGAGATGTGCAATATCGTTAAAACCGCTCAAGGCTTCAGCTTGTTGACGCGTGAGCGTGTCCAAGTGTTCCTGTAGACGGTTCTTGTTTTGCCCCCACTCTGCGATGAGTGCTGTATCACCTGTTTGCGCACCGTAAGCGGTTTCCAAGTCTTTCAACTTTGCTTCAATCCGCGCAATCTCAGCCTCGTTTACATTCTGTGCATTGAACCGCAAACTATTCTGATGGGCATGAATTCTCCCCTGCTCACGCTTGGCGATACGCCGCGTGTCAATAAATCGCTGTCGGACCTCTATCAACCTGTCGATACCGAGGAGGGTATGGAGAATATCACGTCGGGTGGCGGATTGACGTGCAAGAAATTCAAAAATTTCTCCTTCGCGAAGGAATGTTGTGAGCGCGAGTTGCTCGTGCATGATCCCAAATCGCTCTTGCAACAGCGACTCCGTTACCTTGATACGTTTCTCATCGAAAAGCACCTGCCATGCACCGTTTTTTTCTGAACGGAGTTGGATCCGTTTCCCAGTGCCGCGGTAAAGTTGATAGCGTTCACCATCCACAAGGAATTGGAGTCCCGCTGTCCCGCTATAGGCTTTTGCGCTTTTTATGGCAGAGGTATCCACGCGTGGCACAATCGGTTTCCCAGTCAGTGTAAAAAAAATCGCGTTGACAAGCGTGCTTTTGCCACTGAAGTTGGGACCGAAAATGAGATTGATCCCATCGTGAAGATCAAAATCTTGCTCTTGGAAACAGCCAAAAGCCCTAAGGCGTATCCGCTCAAGCAGCATATCAGCCCTCTCTCTTCTCATGTACGAGGTCGTAAAGCATTTGGGCACGGACTTTCTCGCGTCCGTTTGTCAGTGTAAATTCAAAGGCGCGTACAATCGCTTCAAGTTCAGCGGGACCCAAGTCTTTATACTTCTCATCGCGCTGAATAAGCGTTTCAATTTCTTTTCGATAGATATTTAACGTTTCATTTTCAAGGGAGATGTCCATGTCGGTGTCTCTCCAGTAATGATTGTGAACGGAGGACCCACGCAGCGTGCCTACTACTGTCGCTAAATCGTGAACGGAGGACCCACGCAGCGTGCCTACTCCTATTAAATCTTGGATTTGATTTGCATTAGCCGTTCACTGGCTTCCTCAAGGATATCATCCGCCATGCTGAACATAAACCTGAATTTTGTCTTACCGAGATGTGAACGACTGTAGAAACTCGACCCTGGCACACCGCCTACACCAATCTCTTCCACTAACCAATGGGCAAAGGTCGTATCATCAGGAAATCCGAAATCGGTGATGTCTGTCATAATGTAATACGCGCCCTCCGGCTCATGGCAATGGAATCCAGCCTTTGTAAGATTATTTACAAGAAACTTGCGATTCTTATCATACTGCGCGACCAACGCTTTATGGTAACTCGGTGGCAAATTGAGGGCAACCACGCCAGCACGTTGCAACGGATGCGGTGCGCCGACCGTGAGAAAGTCGTGCATTTTACGGATGGCATTGGTTAGCGTCTCCGGTGCGATTACATATCCCAGTCGCCATCCGGTCATAGAATATGCTTTGCTCAACCCCGATACCGTAATTGTCCGATCCCGCATCTGTGGCAGAGAACCGATGCTGATATGGGGTTTTTCATCATAGATCATGTGCTCGTAGATTTCATCCGTAATCGCGAGGCAGTCGTATTCACAGCATAACCCCGCAATCTGCTGGAGTTCTTCAAGCGTAAAGACCTTACCAAGTGGGTTATTCGGGGTGTTTATGACGATTGCCTTTGTGTTGGCAGAAAAAGCATCCCGGAGTTCGTCAGTATCGTAGGTAAAGTGGATAGTGCCGTCAGCGGCGGGTGTCTCTTGGAGTGCCACATAGACGGGTTTCGCGCCAGAGATGATCGTATCCGGTCCATAGTTTTCATAAAAAGGTTCAAAGATGATAATCTCGTCGCCAGCGTTGATAATTGCGAGGAGTGCCGAAAGCATGCCTTCGGTTGAGCCACAGGTGACGGTGACATTTCTGTTGGGATCCGTGGGGATACCGTTAAATGCCGTCATTTTCTGCGCGATTGCCTCTCGAAACGACGGTGCCCCCCATGTGATGCTATATTGATTATATCCCTCTTGGATTGCTGCAATCGCTGCGGCTTTGACTTCGGGAGGCGGTTGGTAGGCTGGCGTGCCTTGGGAGAGGTTAATCGCATTGTAGCGCAGGCAGAGCTGCGTCATGCCACGGATGACGGATTCACTGAAACGGGTGGATTTGTCTGAGAGTTTGGATTGGAGCGAAATTTTGAATGCCCTCTTTATATTTTTTTATTACTGTCTGAATAATACGCTAATCTCCGATTTTATAACTCAAAATGACACCGTCGTCCAAAGGAATATCAACAGAGTGTAGTGTCGGTGTGTTAAAGACGAATTCGATATAGTCCGGCATTTCGTCACGCATCGTTACAGTATCGTCAGCAACGATTAAACCGCCCGGACGGATGTTCGGCAACGCCAATTCCAGATAGCGTCGGTATTCGTGTTTTTCCGCGTCAAGGAACACAAGATCAAATGTCGCGTTGCATTTCGGGATTTCGTCGAGTGCGTTTCCGACACGGATTTCAACGATGCTGTCTAATCCGACTTCCTGAAGATGCGCCTTTGCCTCAGCTGCGCGCGCCGGATCAAACTCCAGTGTGATGAGTCTACCTCCGGTTTCTTTTAAGGCTGCAGCAAGCCAGATGGCGGAATAACCGTTACTTGTCCCGATTTCGAGGACGTTTTGTGCCTGAATAGCGCGGATCAGGATAGAGAGAAATTGCCCGTTCTCTGGTGCGATGTTAGTATACTGTTTTGCCGTTTTTTCGAGTCGTCGTAAAATGGGTTGGTACTGTTCCATAAGGTCGGTATTCTGGCAGTCTGCAATAGAGAGAGGCGACAATTTTTGTCGCCTCATTTCTGTTAGCGAAGCCGCTTAATTTTGCCCCAAGAAGTGGCGAGTTTATCCTTCGGACTCACAGCCAAGAATTCATCCGCCCCCATCTCCATGCTCTGTTCCATTTCGTCATCCGAGAGGGCACGATTCCAGAGGCGAACCTCGTCGACCATACCGGGCCAGGCTTCACCTGCCCAAGTACCGATCTGAATTCGGCTCGTAACGCCTGCGGGTGCTACTGGGTTATTAGAATCCTGTTCGTGTGTTACTTCGCCGTCTACGTAAATCTTAACTTTACCTTTGTTGCCCGACGTATGCGTATAGGAGAGATAGTACCACTTGCCAGTATCCAATTTCGTGGCGTTATCATTTATATCCAAGAACCCACCGCCAGCACCGTTTGTCCAGACCTTGATGCCGTTCCCTGGGTTCATCCCGTAGCCGAATCCGATGTGCCTTGCGCCGCCACCTGCACGCGTCCCAAAAACAATAGCGTGTGCGCTCGGTAGCCGATTAAGATTAATCCACGCGGCTTGCGTGATTTCATCTTCAATGTGAAAAGCCTCATCGTCTCCAACTTCGACAAAGTCACTGGATGCGCTAAATTCAAGAGCCTTTCCGAATTTGCCATCGACCCATTTTGCCCCACCAGTGAGTGCCCCTTCAAAACCGTTTTCTGAGAAGTCCTCGGTCTCTTTACCGTTGCCTTCATCAAGTGGCATGTATAGAACAAGCCCTTCAAGTAAATCGGCAGCAACAAAAGTCGTGCATACCGACACAAGGAATAAGATAAGAAACAGTTGTTTCATAAGTTACCTCCACAAAGATAGTAATCAATATGTATAATATTACCACAAATCGAACGAGTTGTCAAGACACTCGGTATTATACAGCAGGACGATTCAGTTTTCGCTTTTGATTTCGATTTCCGTTTACAGATGTTAACGTTTTTCCGTAAGATCGCGAGCGACAAGAAATACCGTTTTTGCTTGGGGGTTTCTTGTAAGCAAAAACACTCGCTCCTACAGAGGAAAGTATATCCATACATGAAGTAATTTTTTAAAACTGAATCGCTCTGCATTATACAGCAGGGTGATTTAGTTTTAGATAAATTATCGGATTCTCTAAATGTTTGACTTTTCTTTTTCCAGTCCCGGTGCGGTTGATGAAGATTAAAAAATTAATTCGGTAATTTTGACCTCTTTTCTGTCAGAATCGCGGATTATCGCGGAGAACGCGGAGAACGCGGAATTAACAGATGCTTTGTTCCCCAACCGTCTCTTGTGAAAGCAAATGTAGCAGACACAAAAGCATTTTCCGCGTCTTCTGTGTGCTCCGCGCCCTCCGCGATTCAGACGATTAGATAATACCGTTCACAGCAGAAAAACATCAAACAAGATGTCTATGGTTAGAAAATTACCGAATTAATAAATTAAACTTCATCAAACCGCACCTACCGGTCCTGGGGTCCAAAATTGGACGAAAAAACCGAGAACTAAATAACCCTGCATTATACTTCAGAGCCGCTCAGTTTTCAGAAGAAATGTGAGTTTTCAGGACGATACGACCCTGCCTTTTGACGAGGCAGCATAATTTTACAATATTGTCCAACCCTTAGTAAGTACCAATAAAAATATTGTAATCACTTTGTTTATATCTCCATCTCAAAAAATTTAAATTGAAAAAAGTGCAACTTTTTTGGAACTCGTTTGTAGTAACAGTAACCTCAAAGCGCGCGGAGCAGCAATATGACAGAAGATAAATTTCTTAAGCTTGTGCATAAACACAAGGCTCAGATTTATCAGAACACTCTCTATCTCCTCGGAAATCGGGAAGATGCAGAGGATATAACACAAGAGACGTTCATCAAGGCGTGGGAATACCGTGCTAAATTACGTCCGAAAACAGTACGTTCATGGCTACTAAAATGTGCCCAGAATCTCTGTTTTAATCTGCTCAAGCGACATAAATTTCAGGTGCATTTAACGGATAGCGACGATACGGATCCCGAAACAGAACTCGAAACTTTAATGCACACACATTCTGGTCGATCAAATCCATCGCCGGATGAAATTGTGGTTCAGCAAGAACTCAAGGATTCAGTGCATTGTGCTATCAAGAAATTGCCGCCAGATATGCGTGCGGTGATAATTATGCGAGAATTGAACGGTATGAGTTTCAAGGAGATTGCTGAGGTCTTGGAGCAACCTGAAGGTACCGTGAAATCAACAGTATTCCGTGCTCGCAAGAAATTGCGGGAGCTGCTGCGTCCTTATTGGAGAAATGAAGAATGAACCGATTTCCTTCCCATCCAGATTTAACTTGTACGGAAGTACAGGATACCTTAGAAGCATACCTTGACGGTGAGTTGGATGCGGACACGTCCGCGAGCGTCGCATCACATGTCGAATCCTGTTCAATGTGTCAGGACGAAATTCGCTTCGTACAAGCCATTAGGGACGCGTTACACGAACTTCCGAGACCGGAGCCGCCCCCGAAAATCCTCGACGCGGTTGAGGCTTATGTGCACGCACACCCGGCCGCGGGTCAGAGATGGTGGCATCGGATATTTCAATTATCGACACTCTGGGATAATCTAAGTTTTTCGTGGGTTCACGTAGGCGCGTTGGCATGTCCTGTTGGGATTGTCCTGTTGTTCACATTCTGGGATAATTTAAATTTAGCATTCGTTCGCGCGGGGGTGTTAGTGTGTCTCATGGGCGTTGTTCTGTTCAGCATCTATCAGTACCAACGGTATCTGAAAGTGAAGCAAGCCTCCCGTGATCTCTATTACGCCCTCGGTAAGTTGAATTACGCTGTGGCGCGAACAGGCACCGTTGTTAGCGAAAAACTTCCGAATGTGCAGATTAATGAGGCTTCCGGTCGCGCCTTTGTTCAGATTGAAACAGCCTCCCGCTACGCATCGAAACAGAGAAAAAAGATATCATCAGCAATTCACCGGAGTTTGGAGAACTTTAACCCGCTCCCTGAAAATGTTCAGGGTCCAGAAGGTCAGCACGGCTCAAACTAAAAAGGAGAAACGCCATGAAACCGCAAAACCATTTTGAAAAAGGACTGATCCTCTTCGATTTCCCAGAGCCTCTCACGGCAAAGGTCGAAGTTAACTTACCGGCGAAACTCATCAATCTGGTTACCAAATCGGTGAGCGATCAGCCAGAAGTCGTTGAACTGATTCAGATGTTGGATGGCATCTATGTCCGCACCTATGATCGAGGAACTATTGATGAAAAGAAATTAGTTACCTATTTTCAGGATAGCGTGAAAAAAGATCAGTGGGAACTCCTTGTCAAAATCCAGGGAAACAATGAAACGGTGGAGATTCATCTGCTGTTTGACGAAGACAAGGTTTACGGGATTTTCGCTATCGTCATCGCTAAAAGGTCTGGGGAAGTCACCTTCGTCAACATCGTTGGAGAAATCGCGCCAGAACGCGTTGAGGAGTTGCTCGGAAATCTGAGTAATTTCGGTGCGGTAGACATCGATTTTGGAGACAAATTGAAGGGGCAATGGAAAAGAGAAGACGCGCGAGAGAAAGCGACAGTTATGATTCTCGGTAGTGGATTTTTCACAAATCCGGGAATCAATAGATTCAACTATAAAATGGATGATGTGCTCTCGCCAAAACGCCAAAGTGAAATGGAACAACTGGTGACACAAATTAAAGAATTTCGTCCTACCAAGATAGCCGTTTACGCAGACGAAAGCTATGATGCTGAACTTCACGCGAACTATCAAAGCTACTTGGAAGGCACCTACGAATCCACACGGAGGCTGGAGGACCAAATCGGCTTTCCGTTAGCAAAACTGATGGAACACTCGAAACTTTATTGTGTTGCTGATTGGCCCGAACACAGACCAATCCTTGATAATATTGATGATGGCTTACTCGACTACGATGCGTTCGCGGAAGAACACAATCAGGAGTACCTTCTACCGAGCATCTCTTCAAACGATGAAAAAATTCGGCAGAGTGCAGATGGAACACTCTGGGTTGAACGTGTCGGATACGAACCGCTGATTGACATGTATATCCGGATTAACGAGCCTGAAAAGCTCCGCGCCGACCATCAAGGCTATCTGCGTACCGCACGCGTTGGACTCAAAGACCAATACCCGGGTGCCAATTGGGTTGGACATTGGTGGTATGTGCATAATCTCAAGAATTTTGTGAACCTAACGCGTATCACGGAGTCCACTGATGATCGTATTCTGCTGATTATCGGTGCCGGGCATGTCTACCTGATTCAACAGTTCCTTGAGGATTCGGGGGATTACATCATCGAAAGCCCGCTGCAATACTTAAGCCCAACAGCAACCAATTGATAAACCCCAAGTTTGCGACAGCATAAGCGGACGTAAAACAGGAATGCCCTGAGACATCGAGACCTTCAAAACGAAGGCAGTGTTTCAGTGTAGAAGGGAGAAACACGCACATGAAACCGACAGTCATGATTCTCGGCACTTATCACATGGCAAATCCAGGGGCGGACGCTGTTAACTTTGAGGCGGATGAGGTCTTGGCTCCTAAAAGACAGCGCGAACTACAACAACTCGTTGAACAGCTCGCGCGATTTAATCCGACCAAGATAGCCATTGAGATGGATACCAGCCTCGACGCTAAATTCGAGGAACAGTACCAAGACTACCTGAACGGACGCTATCAACTTGAACGAGATGAATTCTATCAGGTCAGTTTTCCACTGGCGAAAAAGATGCTACACCCCAAGGTATACTGTGTCGATTGGTTTGGGAGAGAAAGCGAGGAAAAAACAGTGGATCTTGAAGATTTCGCAAAGGCTCACAATCAAAGCGAATTACTGGAAAAATTCGACACGATGCTTCAAGACATGGTACAAGAACCCTTCACTACTCTCCGTGAACTTCAAAAAAATGGAAGTGTTATAGAGATATTCCACTATCTTAATCAGGAAGAAACTGCTCGTACTATGCATGAGATTAACAATATTCCACCACTTATAGCAGCACAAATCGGTGTAGGAGACCAATATGTCGGACTGGATTGGTTGTTGAGATGGTACGAAAGAAACCTTAAAATCTTTGTCAACTTGACGCGCATCACCGAATCACCAGATGAACGAATTTTGTTGCTTATCGGTGTCGGACATGTCTGTCTGGTGCAGCAGTTCCTTGAGAATTCAGGAGATTATATTATCGAAAGCCCACTCAAATACCTAAAGACGGAGGATGCTAACTGATGAAACACCAAACGAAACCGACAATTATGATTCTTGGTAGCGGACATTTGGCAAATTGGGGAGCAGATCGAATCAATTATAGAATGGACGATGTCCTCGCTCCCAAACGCCAAGCCGAACTTCAGCAGCTCGCTGAACAACTTGCCAGATTCAAGCCGACGAAGATAGCCGTTGAAGTTGATAAACATTGGGAGGCTGAACTTCAAGAGGAATACAAAGGTTACCTGCAGGACAACTTCCAACTTAAACCTCATGAAATCCACCAGATTGGGTTCCGATTGGCAAAACAGATGGGGCATCCAAAGGTCCACTGTGTAGATTATTTGCGCGATGATCCAATGATTCGGGAGGATCGGGAGGATCATTTGACAGATTATGGTGCGTTTGCGGAGACGAACGATCAGGAACATCTTATGGGGCCGCCACCTACTGGAAAAATGACGCAGGATGAAGATGGCACAATCTGGATTGAGCCTGAGAAATACGAACCCATAGTTGACATGTATATACGGATGAACCAAGATGAAAAGATCCGCACAAACCTCCGCGACTACTTACGGATTGCCCGAATTGGTCTTCGAGACGAGTACCCGGGGGCAAATTGGGTCGCACATTTTTGGTATAATCGGAACCTCAAAACTTTCGTCAATCTCTCCCGAATTACGGAATCAGAAGATGAGCGTATTTTGCTAATCATCGGTGCCGGGCACTTAGGGTTCCTTAAACAAATTGTGGAAGACTCTGAAGTCTATCACATAGAGAGCCCGCTGCAATACTTGAAAGCAGACGAGGTGGAAACCCATTAACCTATTGTTCAGTTGTTGAAAATTTGATAAGCCGTTTTGAGACGGGATCAACCCTGCTACAGATAGGAGAAAGTTTTATGAAAGCCTTAGTAAAATGCGAATTCTATTTCATGATATTATTCGCTGCTCTGTTATTTACAGTCGGCACAGTCGAAAGCGATGATCAAACAGAGTTATCTACAGGAGATACCACACAAATGACAAGAAAACCCACAATTATGATTCTGGGCAGTAGTCATCTGGCAAATCCAGGAATGGATGGAATCAATTATAAAATGGATGATGTCCTCGCTCCAAAACGTCAGCGCGAAATTGAGCAATTGGTTAAACAACTCAGAGAATTTAAACCTACCAAAATGGCTTTTGAGATAGATTTCTCACGAACCGCTGAGATTAACACAACCTATCAAGACTATCTCAAAGGGACGTATGAACTCAAACGCCATGAAAGCGACCAGATCGGGTTCCGGTTAGCCAAGCAGATGGGACATTCAAAGGTATACTGCGTGGATTATTTCCGAAACTATTCTGAGGAACCCGACGGGTTTTTTCCAAAAGATTTTGATTGGGATTTGGTAAGTCCTGGCAAGTTCGCAAAAGCACACAATCAGGAGCACCTCATGGGGCAACCGCCTACGGCTGAAGGGGAGGTTACACAGGATGCAGATGGCACAATCTGGATTGAACCTGAGGAATACGAACCGATAACCGACATGTACAGACGACTCAATCAGCCTGAAGGCATACGCGCTGACCATCAAGAGTACTTGCGGATGGCGCGTGTTGGACTCGGCGATCAGTACCCAGGAGCTAATTGGGTTGGGCATTTGTGGTATACTCGGAATCTCAAAATTTTTGTGAACCTGACGCGCATCACCGAATCTGCCGACGATCGCATTCTGTTGATTATCGGTGCCGGACACGTCTTCCTCGTCCAGCAGTTCCTTGAGGATTCAGGAGATTACATCGTCGAAAGTCCACTGAAATACTTGAATGGCGAGGGGCTATAGATTTCTTAACCTGTTATCCAGAGGAGCTGTAATCACAAATCGTTCTTATTGACAAAGGTGATGAGGCATATTAATGCATACGCTTTGGCTTGTTATCCAGCGAGAATTCGTCTCAAATGTGTTAACCTCCCGATTTATGATTGGGCTTATCGTCTGTCTGCTCTCAACAGCTGTTGCTGTTTTCGTCCAAGTGGATGATTACGAAAAACGTTTAGCAGGGTATAACGCTGCCGTCCGAGAAGCAGAAGCGGAAGCGCAGGAATGGAATCTCTATTACAACATTAAACCGAGAACGCACCGGAAACCGAATCCTTTAGGTATCTTTAACGTAGGGGCGGAGAACTTCGGCGCAAATACGGTCACCATTGAACTGGCTAAGCCTGTCTTTGAACTCTCCTTCCCTATAATGGGCGAACCGGCGCAGAAACGAGGTTCAGACAATTCTTTCCTGTCAATGTTCCTAAGCATTGATGTGGTTTTTATCTTCAAAATTATACTTAGTGCCTTAGCGATTCTATTTGCTTTCAATACAATTTCAGGAGAGAGAGAAGATGGTACATTGAAACTCGTGTTATCCAATGCAATACCAAGAGATATTATAGTGCTGGGAAAATACCTCGGCGGGATGTTATCGCTGTTTCCTATTGTTTTGATAAGTTTAATCGTGGCACTGGTCATCGCGCTTTCTTCCCGTGTGACTGCTTTTGATGGGAACGATATTTCACATATTGTGCTGATATTTGCCGTCTCGCTGTTGTACGTGTCAACATGGTATCTTTTAGGATTGCTGTTGTCAATTTGGACAAAGTCGCCTGCGACAACTTTAATCCTTTCGATGGTTATTTGGGTGATGCTAACAATCGTTCATTCAAATATGGCGACGATTGTTGTCGAGAAATTTCCACCCTATCAGTCCAAGCCTGAGGCAGAGTTTGTCCGTTCCGCTGGCGATGTGTGGGATCAGTTCAGAAAAGAACGGGATACCTACATCAAACGGAGAGGTTACGAAAACCTGCAGGATTCAATTTTTTGGGAACCTGGGGCGGATTCAGAAAGAACTAATCGCTTTGTTACGTTTTTTTCGTATGGGATGCATAACTTACATTTGTTAGAAGGTTACATTATCAGGGATGTTGACAAAGCGGATACCTCTATCTTTCAAGAGATTTTAGGTTATCAGGAACCGCTTCGGATTGCGTATGCGGATAAAGTGGAGGAAGTTCTCAATAAACCTGCGGAGGTACGAGAGAGAAATGCCAAGTTCGCAGATGCTCTTTCTCGTATCTCCTTTGCGGATGTATATCACTTTGCTATCGGAGCAATAGCGGGGACAGACCGACAGAGTTATAACAATTTTATTCAGGACTCCAGAGTCTATAAGCGTAAAATTGTTGAATATTTGAAAGATAAAGAGGCGTTTACTTCTCGGGCGTGGTTTTCTAATGATCAAGGTGCCCCTGATCTAACATATCTGCCTGTTTTCCAGTACCGGCGACTTTCACTTTCCGAAAGTTTATCCCGCGTCTACATAGATATTTTGATATTATTAGCATGGAATGTCGTTTTATTCATGGCAGCTTATGTGTCCTTTCTACGATATGATTTAGGTTGAGACGAGGAACCAAGACAGATGATTTGGCAGATAGCATTCAAAGAGATATACCACAATCTTACAACCCTGCGATTCGCTTTGATAATAATTATACTCCCCCTCCTGTTTGTGGCAAACTCGCTAATATACAGTTTGGGTGGTTACAATTATACGGCGCAGGTTAACACCTATAACCAACAAGTTGCGCAAAATAGGGATCACATCGAAGATTTCGCGAATAAGGGGTTGGCGGAATTGGCACTGATAGGACCTGGAGAGATTCCGAAGCGTCCTAACCGGTTGACTTTCTGTGCCGATGGAGCGGATAAATTTGTGCCGCGCGCTGTCACAATGCAGAATGTCGGAATGCTCAGCCGAGCCGGTTATGATGAACTGGTTGAAGGTTACCAGTGGAGACCTCCGTGGATATTAGAGTATCCGTTGCAGAATAAGGGTGGTAACGTGATACAACGCATCAAAATCGACTGGGTCTTCATCGGTATTTTGATGAGTTTCTTTGCGATCTTGTTCACTTTCGATGCTATTGCCGGAGAACGAGCGCGTGGCACGCTGAGCCTTATGATGTCGAATGCAGTATCGCGTGGACAGGTGTTGTTGGGAAAATATCTCGGTGCTTTTGTGACAATCTTTCTACCCCTTATCATAAGTATCCTAATAAATCTACTCACCATCTATTTCTTTGGAAATATTCCCTTTGCGTCTGAACATTGGCTACGTATTTTGGGGATGGTGGGGTTATTTGCATTGCTCGTTTCCATTTTTATCTTTCTCGGGCTTTTTTTCTCCAGTCGTGTCTCAAACGCCATTACAAGCTTAGTATGGCTCTTGCTCACTTGGGTTTTTTTGGCGTTTATTTTTCCAAGTCTATTCGGAACTTTTGTGGGTAATCTGAATCCGATTCCATCCGTTGACGAAGTTTTGAGGCAGAAACACGCACAATTAGGACAGTTGTATGCTGAATACGATCCCTTTAATAATGCCGGAGATATTCCACCTAAGTTAAGCAAGGCAGCATCTGCCGAAAATCCCAAAGCCACGCTCCTTTGGGGAGACTTCCTTGCCAAAGAAGTAGAGACAAAAACTCGGTTTTCAGATGGGCACATCGACCAGCAATTTAAGCAAGTGCAACTCGCCCGCGACCTCACCCAGATATCTCCGATAGCGACTTTCCAATATGCAATGGAAGGACTTGCGAACACAAGTATCGTTAGTTATATGAATTTTGTCAAACAAGCGCGTCGTTATCGGCAGACGTTCATAGACTTCATTAAAACGGAAGATCAAGATGATCCAGAAAGCCTACATATCTATCCTGTAAGGGAGGGGTTATCTCAGAAACTGGTGGATTTGGACGCTGTGCCGATTTTTGAAGAGCAGATCTCTTACCGCAGCGTGTTATCCCAAGTCGGTTTGTTGGTACTGTTTAATCTGCTATTCTTTATTATCGCACAAATTTCTTTTATGAAAGGCGATTTAAAGTAGATATGACGTAAGGCTCCTATATCGGAGGTAGACAAAAAACCATGTGGGACAAAGGAAAATTAACCCGTCCTTCATTTCGAGACTTACTCTGGCTGTTCGCACGAGTGTTGAAAACATCGCCTTTTATCGCTACAGTGTGGATAATCCTTGTTCTCATCAACGCAGGTGCCGGCGCAGCCCAGCTCCTCGTGCTACGAGAAACCGTTAACACCCTCGTCGATGCAGACCTTATAAACAGTGCTATCCCATGGCTGGCCGCGCTCTGTTTCCTCTTTTTCATAGATCAGGCGATTTCAACACTCCTCCCACTTCTGCGTGAACAACTCCGCATTAGAGCCGGTTTCACTTTGCAGCGTGCTGCCTTACAAAAGACAGGCAAACTGCCACTGGAAGCGTTTGACGACGAAGAATCGCATGACCTTATCAATCGCGTCCTTGCCGGAGGGGATTCGAGCGTTGTCCAATTGATGCAAAATGGTCTGAGCCTTATTGAATTTATCCCCCTCCTACTCACCAGTACCGTTGTTTTAGGACTGATTTCAATTTGGATTCCCCTCATCATTATCGGTGGCGCGATATTGCTGCGAGTTTTTGAAATTCGGATGGGGGCGCGCGTACGCCACTTTGAAGTGGAAAATACACGCAACAAACGACTCGCGGATTACTACGCCCAACTTCTAACAGGACGACGTAGTGCCCCCGAAATCCGTTTATGGTCCATCAGCGAAACCCTTCTCCGCCGCTGGCGGACGATCCTTGCCCAATATCTTCGGGAACGCTTGCAGATCGACTTTCAAAATGCCTCCCAAGGTATTTTCCAAGTGTTTATTTTCGTAGCCATCATCGCTGGGGCATTACTCGTTACATCCCTTTCGCAGGGAAGGACCGAAGCAGGACTCGCCGCTTTGGTGCTAACGGCACTTCGGAATATCACTGCCGGTATGAACTCCATGCAGCATCTCATCATCGGTTTTGTCCAACACGCTGGTTACGGAGAAGACCTTCGCCATCTATTAGAAAGAGACCAAGATGAAGATTCCCCTACAAAGCGTACACCCTATCCTCACCCGATACGTGAGGGTATCCGTTCGCATGATGTCGCGTATCGTTACCCGGGTGCAAACACAGACGCGCTCTCCGATATTAACATTGATATTCATCCAGGTGAAATTCTCGCTATAGTCGGTGAAAACGGTGCAGGAAAAACGACTTTAGCGCACATCTTAGCAGGTTTACGTTCTCCAACGACAGGATACGTCACAATAGACGGTATAGATACCGCCACAATCCCATCCGAAGACCTCCGACGCGCTTGCACCGCAGTGTTTCAGCATCCAGCACGCTATCCGACCACCCTGCGCGAAAATCTGGTTTTGGACAGCATTGATGCCACCGATGCGCATGCCGAGGCGATTTTAACCCAAGTCGGATTACCAGCAGAAAAGTTCCCGCTAAACACGTTTTTAGGTCCCGAATTCGGGGGTGTAGATTTCTCCGGTGGCGAATGGCAACGCGTCGCTATCGCCCGAAGTCTGATTAAAGAAGGAGGCGAATTTGTCATTTTTGATGAACCTACGGCAGCCCTGGATCCGCTCGCTGAGTTGGAAATTTTTCAACAGTTCGTTGAATTAGTAGAGGGTAAAACTGCACTGCTCATCGCCCATCGACTCGGACCCACACGGCTTGCCGATCGCGTTGTTGTTTTGGATAACGGACACATTGCAGAAATCGGAAATCCCACTGAACTCCTACAACGAAATGGAAAATACGCTGAAATGTTCGCAGCCCAAAGTGAGTGGTACCAATGAACAACACAAACACATTACCGCGACGCGCGGTTTTTCGCTTAATCTGGCAATTTATACGGATTGCACCATTTCCCCTCCTTGTCATCCTTCTGCTCCGTTTGATAAACGCGGGACATCGCGGTTTTGCGCCGATTATTATCGCCGGATTTACCAATGCGCTAATAAACGCTGAAGGACTCTTTTTATGGATGGGTGTTTATCTCGCGCTAATGATCTTGGAGATACTAACCGATGTCTTCAACGGTGTAACACAGATGTGGTTCTCCAATAAAGCTGTGCTCCATTTCCAGGAAGATCTTCTGCGTCAAGCCGGACAAACACCGCTTCTCCATTTTTTGGATGCTGACTTTCACGATAATCTTAGCCGGGCAACACAAGGTTTCAGTGATCGCGTTGTCAGCTGGTTTCAGAGTGTTCTGGCGAATGTCCATAGTGTTGCAGGCGTGTGCGGACTGTTGGGCGCGGTCCTCATTCTAAGTCGTAATATATGGTGTATGATCGCTTTGCTCGTCAGTTCCGCCATCATTCTCTTCACAAGGAAACCCATTGCGAGGCTTGAACTCGAAAGAGACCGAGCAGCAGCACGTCCTAACCGAACACAGACAGCGTGGGCGGCTCGACTTTACGAACGTATCAGCAGTCCAGAGGTGCGTCTCTTTACACTCCAACGTTGGCTACTTTCAAAATGGGAAAACGCATATCGGACGCTCGCTACGGTAGAAATAGGATCACTGAAAAGGAAAACCGCTTGGAATGCACTCGCCAACCTCAGTTCTATCCTCGGATACTGTGTGATCGTTTTCATCGCAGCCCGAACCGCACATAGCGGAGACCCTGAAAAAATTGCCGGTATTTTCACCGGCTTAATTGCCGCCGCCGCTGGATTACAAGGATTTCTCTCATATATGGCACACTCCATGGGAAATCTCGCCGAACAGAGCGGTATTTTACGTGACCTGGCGACACTGTTCACAACACAATCTACGAAAGAGGAAAGCGTTTCTGAGACAACAGAGAAACATCAGCCCACCTCAGAAGCGAGAGAGATGACAGTTGCCATGAATGATCTCTCGTTCCAATACCCGCGCGCAGCAACGCAGACCCTCAAAGAGATTACCGCAAAAATTGCGCCCGGAGAAACCGTTGCACTCGTCGGGAAAAATGGCGCAGGAAAGACAACACTGGCAAACATATTACTCGGTCTGTACGCACCAGATAGCGGAACACTCACATTTTCACAGAGGGCACAGAACGATACAACTTCTGAAAAACCTACAGCAAGTGCTGTCTTTCAAGACTTCACGAAGTTCTTACTGCCTGTCAGAGACAACGTTGGCTTCGCTGACCTGAACCGCCTGCAAGATGACAACCGTATGCGGCACACACTTGACAGAGCAGGTTCCACTTTCGCGCAAGAACTCGATACTTGGCTCGGACATGAATTCAGCGGACGCGATGTGTCTGGTGGAGAATGGCTGCGTCTCGCTGTTGCGCGTGGACTTTTCCGACAGAGCCAATTCGTTGTGTTCGATGAACCCACTGCTGCCATTGATCCAGTCGCTGAAGTTGAAATGATCCGTGAACTGCTCACCAAAGACGCATCGCGGACCACCCTTGTCATTTCGCATCGGCTCGGGGTCGCCCGCCTCTGCGATAGAATCCTTGTTTTAGATGAAGGACAACTCGTTGAAGACGGCACACATGAAGAGTTACTTGCTATGAACGGATTATACGCCGAAATGTGGAATGCCCAGGCATCATGGTACGCTTGAAGAGAAAATCGATAACATTCTATAGATATCAGCAATCGTCCAGAATCCATCACCCCTTCCACAAACCTTCCCTTTGATAAAAAAAAAGTGCAACTTTTTAGCACCTCATTTGTAGTACGAATCACAAGTTTCTCGCTGTGTTCTTGTGAGCCAATCCTATCTAAAGTATTGTCTCGCTACTCACTTGGCGGATTTCCAAATATGACTTTACGGTTTGTACTTCCACTCTTTACTTAGAAATATGAGGTAAGCAATGAAAATAAATTGGTTAATCATTATCACCTTGACACTCACTATGTGTTCTCAACTAATGGCTGTTTCAAATGACACAACAATAAAAAAAGACCTAACCGCTGTAAAAACGGATCAACCGCCCACTATTGACGGTGTCCTTGACGATGCTTGCTGGCAAGACGCGCCGCAAGCAACTGGATTCATCGACGAACGCACTGAAAAACTGGCAGAAGCTCAATCTATCGGTCGTCTCGTCTATACAGACAAAGCCATCTACGTTGGACTTTATCTTTATGACGATATGCCCGATAAAATTGTGGCACGTCAAACCAAAGATCAGACCCGATTCCAAGGCGAGGACTGGGTCTCTTTCAGTCTTGATCCCTTTCACACGCACCAATTTTCCGATAGAAACTTCTTTATGGCAAACGCGCTCGGCACGAAATTCGCGCACCTCGCCACCGGACGCGCCGAAAAAAGCGAATGGATCGGATTATGGAAAACTGCAGCCCAGATTGTAGAAGACGGCTGGATCGTAGAGATGGAAATCCCGTGGCAGATGCTCGATTATCCCGATACAAAAGAACCGATTCAGATGGGCATTAACATTGACAGAGGCCAACAGCGCACCGGTGCACGTACATGGTGGTCCAACCTT
>PYJC01000108.1 GCA_003635255.1 Candidatus Poribacteria bacterium
ACCGAACCGGATCCTACGCGGAAACCTTGAAGACTTCAAAACCTTCTTTAGTCCCGTAGGGTTTATTTGCTTGGGTGTTTCCCCAGCATCTTTGTAGAAACGCGTGTTCGACAAGACCTAAGCCCCGTAGGGGCGGCATTTGAAGAGACGCTGCTACAAAAACATCGTGAAAATCACTAAATTGACACCTATGGTTGAGAAATAAAATACACCTACGTGAGCTTCAATTTTTATTTTCAAATCCACGTTATAAAAAAACTCGCCTACAAATCCTTTGTAGACGAGCGAAAACCCAGCAAGTTGTTTTTATCGCTGCTTTTTCATTCGGAGTGAACAGTTTATCGGTTAATCACCTCTCCCTTTTTTTCAGAGTTATCTTCTGCTTTTAAGGAGGTCTGAATCCATTTTTCAAATGCTGCTGTGTCCTCGAAACATGAACGTACGAGAGCGAATTCAGCAGGTGTTGCAATTGCACACCGTAGAAGTCCCTCCGAAGAGCCGTGTTTTTCCAGCCACTCACGCCATACATCGTGAAAGACCTCAGTGGACATCTGTGCTTCAAGATTGGTGACCATCGCCATTTGTGTCAGTTCGGACATGTGAGCAGCCAGCTCTGTTATAGGATAGATCGCCATCAACGGGTCCATTAAGTGTTTGGTTTGGAATCCAATCAGCGCATTCATGTCAACAACAACGTCTGGCTCCTTCACCAACAGTGAACGGAGTTTGAAGTAGTAATCCGTGCCAATGGATATTGCCTCTGCTTTTGTTTTCGGTGGCAACATTTTTTTGAAAGAAAACAGCACAGCGATTTTCTGTTTTGGTGTCGGCATCGCCTCCACATAAGCCGGAAAATCTTTATACGCCTTTCCCACTTCCGCTTTCAGATAAGCCAAGTACGGCGCGCTGGATAATATTTCGTCCAGTGTGCCGGTGTGCTGAAGGAGTTGGTGCAGTAATTGCTGCTGAGCTTCAGTCAACGGTTTTCTGACCAATTCCGCCAATGCCTTTTTGCGTTTTTCTTGCTGCACCATTACATCTTCCACGCGTTTCAGCGTTTCACCTGCTAATGCATTCCCCTGCTCCGTGTTAGGTTCATTTGCTTGTGCATATCCAAGCGTGTTATTGAAGCAGAGGGCGAGAAATAGGAACAATAGGAATAAGGGAATGTGTTTCATGGCAGCGATATTTATGTTGCGTCTCATGGCTGAATCTCCGGTGGTAATGGTTGCGGACGGATTTCGCGTGGATTGGGTTTTGCTTGTGGCGTTTCTGTTGATTGTTTAGAAAGCCATTTTTCTATTTCAGTTGATGAGCTAAAGCGTTCCAAAAGGTAGTTTGCTGCGTCCTTATCCGTTTCAAGCAGCTGCAACAGACCCGCATCCGTCCCGTGTTGAGATAAGATGTCTCTGATAGCATTGATTCGATCTGCCGACATCGGGGGTGACGGTTCCGTTTGAGATTGCTCTGTCACAGCCACGCCGTTTTCATTTGAACGGGTAGATGGCGGCTCAGTTGATTCCGTAGTCGATGTTGCGGCTTGCGGTGTTGCGGTCGGCGTTTCTGTGCCTTGCGTTTCAACTTCCGTAAGCATTGGTAAAAATGTGGACATGTCTTCCGGGACAGTATACTGGATGTTCTCTAATTCGCCGCCCACTAAAATTTGTTCTGTCATCCATTTCATCTGTTGACCTATCTCACCTTTAAAATGCGCAAGTGCCCAATACTGGAAATCCTGTTCTTTGACGAAGTCCATCATAACAGCAGCCATTACCTTGTGAAAGTCGCCGGGTGTGTCAGCGACTATTTTATGAATTCGCTCCGCCATTTCTGCTTCATAATCCGCAGGTTCGCCTTCAGGAAAATGCTCTCGGAAAGCCGTTTGTGAAATTTCCGCCAAGTCGAATTTCGGACCGTTTTCACCCATAAGGACATCCATGAATTCTTGGACATTGAAATCGGGAAATTCACCTTCTTCTAAACCCTCCATCTTTTCCTTCATGAACTCCATACCGGCATCAACCCGAGCTGCCATATCCGGCCCCAAAGCCTTTTTAATGCGTTCAGGGTCCTTTGAACGCAGGGCCGCTTTATACTCGTCCATATCAATGTTGTCTATATTCGGTAGCGATGCTTGCGGCGTTGCATCTCTACCATCTAAACGGGCTGTATTCTCGGTTTGAGACATATCGGTTGATTCGACACTTTCCTGAACCGATTCCGCTTCAACGGGTGCTTCGGTTTTGGGGCTTTGTGTGCGTAAAAATGCCACGCCAATGAGAGAGACTAAGCATAAACCTATAATAATAGGAAACAGACGATTTTTCATGAGAAACCTCCTATGTTTTTCAGTGTTATGAAACATCAATTGTTTTCGTTTTCAAGCAAGATGTGGAACATCCCGCGCTCTTGAGTAGCCACATAAAGCCGGTTACCATTAATAGTGGCAGCGATGATCTTGTCTGGCACCTCCGGCGAGATTTTTTCCCATTCGCCACGCTTATCCAATCGGTGTGCGCCGCCACTACCGACACCATAAACCGCCGCGCCAGCCACAGCCATCCGGTCTATGACGGTGTTTACACCTGTCTTGTCAGTTATCACGCGCCAATGTTCACCGTCTTGTGATGTCAAGACACCTGTGTCTGTCGCAACGTACACCGTTAAACCTGCAAACACTATGTCGTTGATATGCGCGAAGCGAAGCGGTAGGTTTGAAGTCAAATCTTTCCACGTGCTGCCACCATCAAGCGATCGAAATAGGTGACCATCGCGTTTGCCGACGTAAACGGTTTCCTCTAAAACAGCAAGCTTTAGGTCAGTGTTCCTACGATCCGTTCCACGATCCTTCAGACTTTTAATAATATCGTTAGACAGCCCTACTCCATCCGTTAGTCCAGTATTGAACCATTCAAGTTCACCGCGTTTCCATCGGAAAAGCCGCCGTTTATATTCCACATAGAACGTCTCGCCGCTAACAGCAAATCCTCTGGGCCATTCCGCTGCTGTCTGTTGTGCTTCTACTGCCTGTTGTGCTATCTCGGTTGACGCATCGGCTTTTTCAGCATCACAGACAGTATTATCTGTGATATTTTCTGCGGACGCTTTCTGCGACGTAGCACCTGATGGCTCTATGGCGAGATTTCTGTCAAAAGCAAGGGCACCTTGAATTGGGAGTAGGACGCTGCCATTTGCTGAGAGATAGAAAATGTGCATCTCATTTTCTTTCCCCGCTTTCGGTAGGATGACATAAAGCACATCATCAGAGATCGCTAATTTAGCGTTAATCAAAAAATCGGTCGAAACCGATGCTTCTGCCGGTTTGGGTGTGAGTTCACCATAATCAATGCTAAAATTTCGCCATGACTCTCCACCGTTAGCAGATTTAGCGATAGCTCTACCCGTATTTATGTAGAGATGATTTTTAAACGCCATTAGGTTCTTAATTCTGGTCCCCACCATTCCTTTTATAAATGGATGCCACGATTGTCCGCCATCGGTTGAACGGGTAGGTCCGTAAAATCCAGCTTTGAAAAGCGTGTTTGCGTCCACCATCACAGCAGGAAATATACTCGACATTGCCGCATTCAGTGTTGAATTCACGTCAAGCGCATCAGTGCCGAGCTCAGCCCATGTTTTGCCAGCATCAGTTGAGCGCAATGTACCTATCATGCCCAATGCTAAGAGGGTCTCTCCAGAAACCAAGACTTTAATGCCGGGTGATAGTTTCATTATAAGTGAATTGCTTGTCGGTGTTATATCTGTCCATGAATTGCCCAAATCTATTGAGTGGAAAATTTCCCATGCCCTTGAAGTGTTGTCAGTCAGAAACTGCCCCATATACTTGCTTATACCTTCAGACGTTTCAAATTGAAATATATCGGGCCCTGTTCCGACATAGACGTTGTTTTCAGAGACTGCCAAAGAGTGGATCGCTTTGGTGGTATCCATCGGCAATTTTTCCCACGTCGCTGTTTGGACGCGGTAAAGACCTTGGGTTGTACCGACAAACACTGTGTTTTCAACAGAGGCAATTGCGAAGACCATTCCATCCTCTATTTTTTCATTTAACGGAATCCATTGCTTACCAGCATCCGTCCATCGGAAAACCTGACTGTCAAGCGCAAGATATAACCCTTCGCCTGTTACTACCAGTCCGATAGCGTACCCACGTGGACGTTCACCAAGCGACTCCCATGTTTCACCCTTATCAATTGAAACTAACACTTCACGGGTAGCGGCGAGATAAAGCACCCCGTCTCGCTCCGCCATCGGTGTGCTGCCCTTAATCGGCACAGAAGCATTGATGAGTGTCCATGTAGATGCGTGTGGTGCCGATCTATAGATACCTACAGGTGAACTCACGTATACGTCTCCTTGGGAACTTAGAAACAAATTTGCCGTTGCGCTCACTTCTGATGGACCACTCGCTTGTACCCACTGCTGCTGTGGAGATGGGCGTGCCTCCTTTGCTATCCGCGCGGCACCAAGTGTAACAGGTTCCGAAAGTTGCGGACCAACACTGTTGCGCTTCCCCGTGGTCTCAAAACGTCCCGCTTGGTTCCGTAAATCAGGTTTTACCTGTCTATCAAGGACGATAGGTGCCTCAATGATTTCAACAGTCGTTTCAGATTGCGCATCTATGTTGTAGGGTTTCTGAAAGCGTACGAGGTGTTGAGAACCCACACCCATTATTAAGAAGATAAAGAGTGCCGTCGCGGCAGAGACCGCCAACGGGATCAACGGCTTACTCCCAGACGGTGCAACGGGTTTCAGACGCGAAATCTCGCGCATAATATTCTCCGTCAGATGCGGCGTGATTTGGAAATGCTCTAAAGCTTCTCGGACCATCGGTTCTTCTTGTTTTAAACGCTGTTGTGCCCGGCGCAGCCGACTCTTAATCGTATTCACGGAAACACCCAGAAACGCACCAATATCTGCAGCCGACATATCGCTGAAGTAATGCAGCGTGATAACCGTCCGATCACTCTCTTGAAGGGTTGCAAGCAGTTGTTTTACGACTTCGCGCTGTGCCTCCGCTATTGTCCGCTCGTTTTCTTCGACGACATATCCAGAATACGTCGCTTTTTCTAACTGCACGCTATCCGTTTCCTCAAGTGGCTGCGTCTGCAAACGTTTTTTACGTAACCACATTTTACAGTTATTCGCGGCTATGACATAAAGCCAACCCGTGAACCGCTGCGGTTGTTTCAACGTTGCGAGTCTCTGGTAGGCTTTCAGAAATGTATCCTGTGTAATTTCCTCGGCGATATGGAAATCCCCTATTTTCCGCCACACAAGCGCGTGAACCGGCTTTTGATATTTTTTCACGAGTTCACTGAAGGCACTATCATCGCCATCAAGAATGCGGTGTATGAGTTCAACATCACTGTTTTTCATGAGAATCACCTCCAATCGATTTATAATGATGCGTATTAGGCCTGAAATGGGTGCATGATTGTGAAAAAATATTGTAAGATAATCAAATGTTTACGCTTTGATGTTTTCGGCAAGTTAGACAATTGATATCATAACATACACCAAAAGACTACGTAAATCCTAAACATATTGACAAAAAAACTCGTCCACAAAACCCTTGCGGACGAATTAGAAATCAACAAGTTGTTTTTATTACTATTTTCTCCTTAGG
Organism: Candidatus Poribacteria bacterium; assembly: GCA_003635255.1. Classification (GTDB taxonomy): domain Bacteria; phylum Poribacteria; class WGA-4E; order WGA-4E; family WGA-3G; genus WGA-3G. The sequence goes on from PYJC01000108.1 coordinate 5,651, forward strand.
CGTACAAAAAGTCTGTGGTATCATTCAAGGATAATGTTGCGTAGTATCAACCACTTTCGTTTCCAAGCGAAACGTGAAATATTCCGCGCTGATTGGTAATAATGTAAAGTTTATCCTTGGCGAAAACGAGTTCTCGGATGCCATCTGGAACTGCTGGTGAGACCTTCTTCCATTTGCCGCTTTTATCCAAACGGTAAGCACCGGCATTACGCACACCGTAAATTGTAGTGCCATCAACAGCGAGGCCGGTCATGATAAGACGCTCACCTTCGTTGTCAGTTAGCACATGCCAATGTTCCCCGTTTTGTGAAGTTAAGACACCTTTGTTAGTTGCAACATAAACCGTTGAATCCGCAAAGATTATCTCCCAGAAGCGGTTAATGGAAAGCGGTAGATTTGGCGTAACGTCTTTCCAATTGTTTCCACCGTCAAGCGATTGAAAAAGTTTGCCGTCCCGCTTACCGACATAAACAGTTTTCCCTGAAACCGCCAACTGGAACCCTTTGAGATTGTTATGAGGCTGTTTTCCCCTATCAATAAGTCCTGTGCTCGTCCATTTCCGTGCACCGGGTTTATACTTGAAGAGTTCTCGCCTGTACTCAATATAGAATGTGTCATGACTCACTGCAAGTTCACCAAGCGTCACTTCTCCAGCTAATAGGTCCTTTGAGAAATGATCACCATCAAATTCAAGAGCAGGAAGTCCTTGGACAGAACGTAGTGTATCACCATCAGCAGACAGGCGGAAAATATGCAGATTATTTATTCTTGACATGCTAAATGTTCTTTCTCTTTCTTCAAGGAAAACACCGTAAGGAATGCCATCAGCGACAACTAACCTCTGATAAGGGAAATCAGGCTCGCGAGGAGGCCGCCTACCAGATATGAAGTTAACAGGTGTCCACAATTCGCCACCGTCAGTTGATTTGACGATTTTGCGTTTGTTAAGGGCATAGAGTCTATTTTTGAACGCGACTAAACTCCGCATTCCAGTTCCTATCGTCCCTTTCATAAACGGTTCCCACGAGTCACCGCCATCAGTTGTTTTAAGAATTTCATACTTACCCGCATAAAAAGTGTTTTCGTTGACCGCTACAGCTGGTGTGTGACTTGGTATATACGGAATTTCCCCAAGGTCTCTCCATGTTAGTCCACCATCTCTTGAGCGCATGCCGTTGCGGGCACTCAGTGCTAAAAGCGTTTCACCAGCATTCAACAGTGTAATACCTGTTATTCGTGCCATAAACGAAGGGCTGTTTATAGGTGTTATATCAATCCATGAATTCCCTAAGTCGGTTGAAAGGAAAATGCCCCACTTGGTTCTGCCACTCCTGGTTAATTTTAAGTTCTCCTTCCGTATCCGTGAACGATCCAGACTCGCTGCAACGTAGAGGTTGTTTTTAGAAACTGCCAAGGAGTCAAAGGCATAAAACGCATTGGGTGTTTTTATCGACAATTTTGCCCATCTGTCTGAATTAAGTCTGTAGCATCCTCGGTTTGTAGCAGCAAATACAGTATTTCCAACTGATGTCACTGCGGATATTTCTTCGTCTGTGGATCCTTCGTCAAAGGTGAAGCCGTCGTTAAGGGCTGTCCACTGTTTGCCGCTGTCTGTGGATTGATAGATACCCTTTTTAACGGCAAGATAGAAGGCATCGTCTGTTATTATCAACCCCATAGCCTTACCCTCTGGACGGCTACCGAGGGGGTTCCACGTCTTACCACGATCAGTTGAGGAAAGCAGCTCTTTGGCAGAGACAGTGTAGAGCGTAGCCCCGCGTTCTGTCATAGGCATTGGATAGAGTTGTCCATTTGTTACACGGTTATTAATCAGTGTCCATGTTTCTTTATCTGGTGTCAGCCTATAGATACCGATAGGTGAGGTGGCGTAGACATCACCTTTGGAACTCGCGAAGAAGCCTAAGATAGAGACACCTGCCGGACCTCTCGCTTGCCGCCACTGCGGTTTCGTTGCCGTAGCCTCTTCCGTTTCTACCTCCGCTGCGGCGAATAGCACCGGTTCCGAAACTTGCGGACCGGCACTGATGTTTTTACCAGTGGCATCGAACCGTCCCGCTTGGTTCTGTAAATCCCGTTTCGCTTGTATATCAAGAACGATCGGTGCCTCAATGATTTCAACAGTCGTTTCAGATCGCGCTTTTATGTTGTACGGTCTCTGAAAACGGGTAAGGTATTGAGAACTGGTACCCATTATTAGGAAGATTAGGATCGCCGTTGCGGCAGAAACTGCCCACGGCGCGATAGGTTGGCTGCTTGTCGGGGTTACCGGTTTGATTTCAGCAACTTGCCGCAGAATGCTCTCAGTGAAGTTGGCAGGTAATTGGACGCTGCCGAGGGTTTCGCGAATCATATTTTCCTGCTCCTTTAGACGGTCCCGTGCACGCTGTAGACGACTCTTAACTGTATTCGGGGATACAC
>PYJC01000109.1:0-35456 GCA_003635255.1 Candidatus Poribacteria bacterium
TTGAAAAAGGCGTGCGGTGTATTGTCACCGATAATGGATATGTTGATAAAAAACGTCAAGCTGCCTTTGCCGAAACCGACGTGCTTTTACTCACGCCAAAAACGACTCTCGCAGCGGCGAACCGGCTCTTAGGGGCAGACCCCTTGTATACCGCAACACAAGTCGAAACATGGCAGACAGCGCGAAAAACTGCCATTGAACCCGTCTTTGATTTGCTGAGTAAACTCTTGTCAATCACAGGGGCGCATAAACCTTTACCGATACGAGGCGTGGCGTATGTTTCCACCTTTTTGGGCATTGGCATTGTGTTGTTGCAACTCGCAATGTTAATCAATGTCCGATGTGGATTACCCACACGAAATGTAACTCACATTAGAACCGTCTTTCGATAAAAAATAACCATTTATGAAACACCCTCAGTTACATACAATAGATGTGTTCATGAAAGATTGGAACAAGTTGGGAAATTGATGGGTGATGAATCGCCCTACTACAAACGGGGCTGCTTGTAGTAGGGAAACTATTATGGTATATTCGGAGGTTACTTGACTTAGTAGTCGTACATTAAAGCGACTTTTTTCTTAGCGTTACGGATTCCACCAGTAGGTCATCTTCGCGACGACGGTTGAATCCAACAGGCGAGACTTCGTGGTGCCATTCGTGTCATACGTCTGATTGAAAACGAAATAGAAATCGCTTCCGGGACGATAGATGTAGTTAATAAGGAAGTTGGTAGACACAACATTCGTATCAGCATTCCATTGTGCAAACAATTTTGCGAAAAGCCCTGTAGAGAAAGAATAGTCAAGTCTGCCTCTGAAGAGATTGACGTAAACAGGATGGGGCTGCCCGTCGGTAAAATACGCTTCTGGTAGGTTCACTACCTGATTAAATTGGTATTGTGCACTCACACTTATATGTCCATTCGGTTTAAGGGTGGTTTGTAAGTATGCTCTGCGAACTGTGCCCTTGTAGAAATCCTCAATACCGCCGCCGACAGTTGCCCCAATTGGACGGCTGTCATTGCTGGATATACGAATATTATAAGAGTTAGACTGGTAATCACCTATCGGAATTTCTATGCCGTCTCGGAAATCAAAGACCTCATTTAATCGCTCAAAATTGCGCCTACCACTGAAAAAGATATAGTCTCCAGTATCGAATTCAAACCAATTGATATAGGAGATGTTCCATTCTTCTAATTCGTTGTTGTGGTTGAGAAGATAGTTCACCTCTGGACCTGTCCAAATCTGTCGGATGCCAAATTTTTGGGGATTTGGGATCCAGCGTGCCTCGCCCCGGAGGTTCCGGATGCCGGTACGTCGCACGTATCCAACAGCAGGATTGAAATCATCATCAATGTCGGTATATGCGCCCTCGAGACGGAAGCGATTATTTTGCCATCGGGAGCCGAGGTACCAAGCGTTATTCTGACCAGACATACCGGGTTCAAAAGTTCGGGACCACATCCCTCGAACATTTAAACGGTCGTTTGGTCGATATTCAAAGTCGAAACCCCCTGCGCGATTGTAATCCCCGAATTCGTCTTTATTAACTGCCATCACCCCGATACGTGACCCTGCAGCAATGTCTTTCGTAATCCGCATCACAGAAAAGTTAGTGCGCGGAATGTCAATTGAGTCATCCTCATTTGTGCCAGCCTCATGGAACTCATCTGTCAGGACATTGAGAAATCCTACACCGTAAGAACCCACCTTACCACTCGCTTTTCCACCAAAGATAATCGGGATCGCATTCCCTTGTGCAAGGCCAATCCGCCGGCTATAGAAAAGAAGCATTGGTGGTGGTCGTCGGGAACTCGTCCGTGGAATACCAAAATCGAAAAGCCCTGCACCTTCGAGAAAGAAGGGGCGTTTTTCAGGAAAAAAGAGACTGAATCGGGTAAGGTTTACCTGTTCCTCATCTGCTTCAACTTGTGCGAAGTCAGTGTTATAAGTGATGTCGGTAGTGAGATTTGAGGTGATCCCGTATTTTGCATCAAATCCGAGTTTGAATTCACGTGTTGTTTGAAGCGTGTTGTTGTCATCTTTGACTTGGGTAATTCCGGGCAGAAAATATGGGAGGAATTCGAGGTTTCTGGAGGGCGCGATGCCTTCTAATCCGACGAGACTCCCGACATGTGCTGTTCGGTATTTTGCCCTACCGCCATAAGAGGATGGAACTGGCATCCATATTCCCTCTTCTCGCTGGCGAGCAATTCCGCGTCCAGCATTGATGCCCCATGTCATCGGATCGTTCTTTTCAAAACGGAGTTGACTAAACGGGATGCTGAGTTCCGCGGTCCAGTAGGAATCATTGATTTTCGACTTGCATGCGACAACGGCATCCCAATCGGTATTCATCGAATCGCCACTATTAGTGATGGCTCTGTCCTGTATTGCGCCAAGCGGGTTCATCCGAAAGAAAAAACCGCTCCGTTTGTCGTTATATGTATCCAATAGCACAAAAACGTTGTCGTTTTCGTGTAGGTCGCGGGCATCCCTGCGCATTTCGTTTGCGATGAGTTTGGACATATCTGAATCGAAGCAGGTGAACCCGAAGTAAATGTTCTCATCATCGTAGAGAATCCGCAGTTCCATAGGTTCCGACATGTTTTCGCCAACGTGTGGCTCGACCTGCACAAACCGGTCCATCGGTTCCGCGTGCTGCCAATCCGCTTCTGTTAAATCGCCGTCAATCTCGATGCTCTCGTGGGTGCGATACGCTTTAATCTGGTTGTTATGCGTTTCGGCATGGCCGTTGGCGATAACAGCGTGCAATAGCGTAATGATGAACAAGGGGATTGCGATTTTTTGGAATTTAGGTGAAGAAGATAGATACTCGTCCAAAAATGTAGCCTCCTTTGCGGAAAGAAATCTGATTGTTATTATAGACGAAAAAGGAGGCGAATTGGACTATATAAATTTGCGTTGAACCGGATTGTCAAAACTCCGCCGTCACTGCAATGAAGGGGATTATCGGTAATTGGGCAATCCGTACCTCTTTTGTATAATTCTCGTCATAGCGGACTTGAAGGATATTCGTGCGGTTATAAACGTTCCAGAGTTCTAAAGTAAATCCCCACTTCCAATTATCAAGATTAAAAACGGACTTGAATGACTTATGCACCCGTAAATCCAAACGGTGATATGCTGCTTCGCGCGCCATTTCACCGTAAATCGGTAGCCACGTTTTGTTTTTCGTAAAGGGATTGGTATACGGTTCCCTATCTACTAACGGCGAATATAGTACGCCGCTCTTGTATTGCCAATTTGCGCTGCATTCCCACGATTCTGCTTGGTAATTCATACCGATCGTCACGACATGCGGTGTATTATACATATAAAAACGTTCGTCATCCCTTGGGGAATCTTGACGTTTAGAGAGCGTGTAGGCATAAGAGAGCCAACCCCGAAAGGCTTTGCCTATTTCATGATCCAATGAGACTTCAATCCCTTTCACGTGTCCTATCCGTTGGTTGCGATAGCGTCTTTCGGATTTATTGTAAGTAATCATGTCGCGAAGGTCTTTATAGTAGCCAGCGATTTCAATTGTTGTCCGTGTGGGTGAGCGTTTCGTGTTTGTCCGTGCGTTTGTTTCTGTTTCCTTTGGTTTTGATTCTAAAACTTTTTCGAGTGCGACAACATAGTGTCTTGCGAGACTCGGCGCAATTTCTGGATTCTCCTTCCCAAGGACGACTTGATAAAACTGAGGGTTTTGGACGTAACTACCGGACATGAGACGGAGGTCTATAGGAAAAAAGGATGGTTGATCGGTGTTCGCGGAATCTGGCCCGAGTGTCACGCCGAGGAGTCCGCGCGGCTGAAGTGAAAAGTTGTCTATCAGATTGAAGTAATTTGTGCGTATTCCAATGGTGGCATAAAGGTCAGCATAGCGAGGCGAGGGTAAGTCCTGTGTTGCTTGCAAGTACCCCTCCAGACGATGTAGGCTCTCGGATTTGTTGGTAAGGATTTTCTCGCCATCTTGTTTAAGCCTGAAGTCGTAGTCTGGATCTCCTTCTTCAGGTGGACGCGAACCAACACTAATGAGTGATGTGGGGAGACTCGAAAGTGCGAAACCAGATTCCAGCAGTGTTTTCGGGTGTTTAACCCAGTACTCAAGGTCGCCTCGCAGCGCGTAGATACTTCGTGCGCTTCGATAAAAGTAACCCTCACCATACTTAAACACTGTGCGAGAAAACGAACGCGTGAGTGATACAATGGATTTGAAAGTGTCCTGTTTCTCAGAATAGAGATGAATTCCTTGTGAATCGAACGGGTTACTTGAACTCAGGGGACCACGCAGATCGCTTTCAGCGACTTCATCTGCTGTGAGGTTCAATTCGGCGGCATCGTCCGCTGCAATGGTGTTAACAACCAACTTGTGTGTGTTATTTAATTGATAAACACCCTTTCCTTGATAACTCCAGAAACTTGGCACTTCAGTCACCAAATCGCTCTCTACTTTGAACCGTCTTGGCAGCAATTCAAAAAGGGGAGCCATGTTGCTTCCTCGCCAAAAAGCGTACCAGTATCCGCGTTCACCTACATTCCCTTCAAGGAAGGCTTGATGATACACGAAGTTGATGTTGACTGTTCCACCGAACCCAGTGTCAGTCTTCGTGCGCGAGTGGATGTCAATGACAGCTTGAGCATCAGAACCGAATTCTGCGCCGTATCCACCCGGATACACGTCGATATTTTCAATGACTTCAGGGTTGACGATTGAGACAATTCCCAGGAGATGGTACGGGTATCCTAACGGCAATCGGTCGAAGTAGTAGAGATTGTCTTCAGGTCCACCGCCGCGTACAGAGAGGACTCCGACGAAATCGTTCAGGACACCGATGCTGGGGAGGTGATTTAGAACTCGTAGTGGGTCTCCTGCGCTTCCCGTGGCACTCCTGATAAATCTGCCATCTAAAGTATGTCGCGGCTTTATTTCGATCCGATCTGCTTCAACTGTTATTGGTTCTAACTTAACAACAGGACGTGATGCTTCCTCCTCTGCTGGATCTGATTGATTAGTGTCATCGGTTTGTGCGGCGGCACTGAAGGGGACTATACAAATTAAAAGGATCAGTATTTTTTTCAACGCGTTTTGTCTCCTGAAAGGATTGGTAGATAGATGCTTTTACGAGGAAATTGGATTAAAATTCTGCTGTAATTCCCAAATAAGGAAGGATAGGCAGTTGATTGATATCGTCTCGCGTTTTGTAATCGTCGCTATACCTGTAATCAAGCAGATTCTTTCGGTTATAAGTATTTAGGAGTTCCAAGAAAAAACCGAGTTTCCATCCTTTAAATTGGAAGATTTTACTGACGCGCAGGTCCAGTCTGTGGTAAGCCGGTAACCGATCTGAATTTGTTTCGGCATAAATCGGGATATAGATGGGTCTGCCGTTCCTTGGATCGAACTCGATTTTAGCCTCTTCGACGGGGGTATATGGATTCCCCGTGCGATATTGCCATTTCGCGCCGAATTCCCATGTAGGGGTAAGGTTGTAGCTGGCGGCGAGTGTTGCAACGTGTGTCTGATCAAACGAATAGGGACGGTATGGTTCGCCAGCACGGTCGCGACGTTTAGATAAGGCGTAGGCGTAGGAAATCCAGCCAAAAAACCGATTTCCGCGCTGATGCCTGAGAAAGATTTCGGTGCCTTGTGCATAGCCAACACCTTGATTAAGATAAGCGGCTTCTTCATCGCTTGTTGCTATGCCTTCAAGGTCTTTATAATAAGCTGCCATTTTGATTTCTGTCCCCTGTGAAATCTGGCGTTTGAGTTCGAGGATATAATGACTGGCGCGACTCGGCTTTAAGTCTGGGTTACCGATAGTAGGAGAGAGGAGTGCTGGTATTGGCGCTTGGTTGTAAACACCATACGAAAATTGCAGTTCCGAGTTATTAGGGAGTTCTACGAGCAGGCTGCCACGCGGTTGGATAGAGAGTTCATCGGTACGGTTAAAATAATCAAAACGGAGTCCGAAAACAACAGATAGAAATGGGAGCAGTGTATATCTGTCTTGCAAGTAGCCTTCGATGCGTTGCCCGCGGACGTATTCGTCTAAGGCGGTTTTTTCCTCGAATCGGATGTCGTAGTCAACCTCGCCTTCATCAGGTATGCGAGTGAAAGTGCCAGTAACCTGTCCGGGTTCAATGCCGAGGATTAACCCGGATTCCAAACGATGCTTCGGATTTAACTCATACGTGAGATCTTCGCGGAGGGTGTAGCTTGGTGCATCTATATTAAGAGAGAGTGCTGGCCCAAAGTTGACATCGAAAAGGAAATCGGATCGGGTGAGCGATAAATAGGAGGTAAGGCGTTCTGTCAGGAAGGAACGGAGATGAATCCCTAAGCCTTCAAAACCGCTTTCAAAACTGGTGTTCCCTCTAAAATCTTGGTCTACATTATCACCGTCCAACTTTAGAGCGAACCGATCTCCAGAGGCGAAAAGATTAAAAAAGAGTTGGTGTTTTTCACTAAGATCGTAGCCTGCTTTAATTTGGTAATCCCAGAAGCGAGGAAAGGCAGTGATTGATCCTGTGTCAAACGAGAATGAGCCGATGAAAAGGTCGATATAACTTCTACGTCCGGCGGCGTACCAGAACCCTTTTTTACCGATTTTCCCCTGAAGCAATCCTTCCGAGTAGAGGGCGTTGAGATTAAATTTTCCACCGAAATCTGTTGGACTGCTATTTCGTGAGGAGATGTCAATTACAGCCTGAGAATCCACGCCGTACTCGGCACCGTAACCTCCGGCGTAGACATCAATGTCATCGATAATTTCAGAGCTCAAGGACGAGACGATTCCGCCAAAGTGGTAAGGGTAACCGACAGGTACTCGGTCGAAGTAGTAGAGATTATCCTCATCGGAGCCGCCCCGGATGTAGAGTGCTCCACTGAAATCATTTGCGACACCGATGCCGGGAATAGCTGGGAGGGCACGAAGCGCGTCGCCAGCGGTGCCGGGTAGGCGCGTAATTTCTTCCGCTTGGATACTTTTTTTACTGACAGTCTTAGGGACGCGTTTGCCGGTTACCTCGACACCTTCGAGGCGGTACTGTTCTGTTGCAACATAGATTTCAGCCTCTTGTTTCTCTCCTGCTATAACAACGACCGAAGTTTGTTGTATTAATTCAGTTTCAGGGATCGTAGTAACTAAAGTATAGGTGCCTTCAGGAACGGAACCGAACGCGAATTTTCCATTTTCATCGGTTTTTTGACGTTCATCGGTTTGAATGATCTTCACCTCTGCGCCTGCCAACGGTTCTTTCGTATCGTTATTATAGACGGTGCCTTCGATTGTTCCTATTTGTGAAAAGGCGACTGCGGGAACTATAAGAAGCGTCAGCAGGCAAAACAAATTTTTCATGAAGGTTGGCAACTCCTATTCTGGGTGTGTTCGGAAATTGTATGTGATGTATATTCAATTAAAAAGTATACAATTTTCCTTCCCAGATTTCCAAAAAAAAGAAGTTCCTCTCAGTTTATTCAGAGGTACTTCTTTTGATCGCCGCATTGCCGTGTCCTTGGACCAAATGTAAGGACGGGCAGCGTTGCCCGTCCGTTGTGCTTCTATGTTAGCGCGCAACCGCTTCGGAACCGAGGTTTTCCTGAAGCCACGTGCGGAGTGGGACATCTTTTTCACCCGGGGAGGTATATCCCATACCGCCTGTGCTTTTACCCAAAATCTGCTGTCGAATCGGATCGGAACGTTCCATAACGTGTTCCACTGTCATGTTATCGCGCGGTTGGAGCCAGCGATAACTATAGCCGTAGAAGAGTACCTTGCGTGTGATGTCGGAGGTATTACGTCCTGCGGCGTGCCATAATCTCCGATCAAAAAAGACAGCGGTTCCTGGCTTCGCGAAGACGGGTGTCGCGTTTTCAGGATCAGCGGTGCTCTCTTCTGGCATTTCTACTTGGTTGAATTGTTGGCTGCCCGGTAGTACGGAGAAGTTACCGCGTCCGGGTACCGAAGTATCGGTTAGGAAATAGGCGACCTTCAGTGATACACGCGGGCGCGGGTTACCTTCCAATTCGATGTTAAGTCGTCCGCTATCTTGGTGCCATCCGAGGCGTCTCTTTTTATCACGTTCTTCGGCTGACAGCGGTGGTAACACAATCAGATGTGAATGATAGAGTTTGATGTTCCATCCTAAAATTCCCCACACTTTCGGGAATGTTGTGTGCCAATCCAGTAGCTCGATAAAACTTTCATCTCTACCAACGAAGTCAAGGAGGTTGAAACTTGCATCGGGTGGGAGTTCATCTTTTCCCAAGTGTTCCGCCCCGACCCGGTCAACAGCGACAATCAATTTTTCGACCATCTCTTGTGGGATGGCATCTTCGACGACAAGGAAGCCGTTTTCCTCAAAATGCTGTTTTTCTGTTTCGGTCAAACAGTGTTCTAAACATAGCGGGTTCATAGTTTTCTCCCCATGAAAGATGCTTCAGTTTGTGAAAAGTTTACACTGAATCTGAGTCCGCGTCAATGTGAAAAATGTGTTTGCTATGAAGATTGGTATTTTCGGATTCGACCTGTTTTGCTCGCTTGACGGCACGCCATCTCCGCCAAAAATTCACTGATGCACTAAACAGAAACCCAGCACCGATAATTCCGACAATCGCGCCGCCTAATATCAGTTCAGGGTTTACCATAACACTATAAACTGTTCCTCCGATGAGAACGACAGCAATCAGTGCATCTCTGAGACTGCTCTTTTCCGTCCGTTTTTGAAGGAGGCTTAGATTTGCGAGTTTCTTCTTTTTAATATAGTCGACGAGCGGTTCTATGGGAACATGGAGTGACTCGGCTTTCTCCGGTGGAGCCTCTCGGACACAACGAAATCCAATATTCCCTGCACTGTAATCTGGTGGTGCGTGTAAGCGATTAGCGCATCGGAAGTAGCGTTCTGCCGTGCCGTCGCGTACTTCCAACCATGATCCGCCCCGCAAGGCTTTCTGTTTTCCGTCAGTTGCCTGTTTAGATTTTTGACGTTTTGGATCACGATATGGCTGATACCAATCCGCAATCCATTCCCAAACATTTCCCGCAGCTTCGCCGATGCCGTAAGGGCTTGCAGTGGCAGGACGGGTGCCGACGGGTGTGAGATATGCCGTCAGAATCTGTGAGGCTTCTGTGGATTCTGGTTCATCAGAGATAAAAATATTGCCCCACGGATAGATGCGTCCGTCGGGACCTCTACAGGCTTTCTCCCATTCTGCCTCTGTCGGTAATCGCTTGCCTGCCCATTGTGCATACGCGTTGCTATCGTGCCAACTGACATGGACAACAGGCAGATTTGCATCCTCGGGCGCGAAGTTCCCGTTTTTCCAGTGTATGGGTGGCGGATGATTTGTCGCTTGTACGAAGGTTGCGTATTCGGCGTTTGTTACGGGATACTGCTCAATAAGATATGCCTCCAAAAAACGGACGTGCATCGGTGCTTCGTCGAGTTTGGCATGCTCTGAATTGGCTAAGGCGGTTCCGTAGAAGGCTTCAATATCAGTGCCCATGATAAACGCGCCTTGCGGAATAAGAATCGCGTTGGTGGATGTTTGTTTTTGATTCATCCGAAATTCCACGACGCAGTCGCATACTTGGTCTCAACCAAGATTTCTGCTTGTGCCCGTTCTGCTGATGAGAGTGTACCTGAATGAAACGCAATTCCGAGATTAAATGTTTCAGATATCGCTTGGATAAGCGTGTTTCGTGTTATGGAGCGTCCATCTGTATTGATAGCGGTCGATTTTTCGATCAGTATCTCTTGGACCTCAAGATCTTTTGAGACGCGTGCAAGGATCGCAGCAGGTGGCATATTCAAGGAGATATACCCTTGAAGCATTATCCCATTTCGACTGCGTCTGACAGAAACACCCGCTAACTTTTTGTTGTCGGACATCACATCGTGTTCAGCGGGATTCGTCAGGCAGATATTTTGTGCGGTTTGCGAGGCATCAGTACATGCATCGTAGCACTGTGCGGGGATATCCAGTTGCTGAAACGCCATGACGAGGGATTGTCCGATACGTTGGTAAGCATCGGAGACACTTAATTCTCCAGCACCTCTTGGGAGGATCAGTGTGTAGGTTAGTTCCCACCCATGCACGACTGTGCCACCACCGGTCATTCGTTTCACCAATTCAATCCCATCCGCACGACACGCTTCCACATCGACTTCTGAGGCAATATCTTGGAAATAGCCGAAACTGAATGCGGGTTTGTTCCAACCGTAGAACCGGAGTGTTGGATTCGGCTGTTCCTGCTGTGCGGCGAGTATTGCTTCATCAATTGCCATATTCATCGCCGCACTGCTTTTTCCCATATTCAGGAGTCTACCGATAGTTTTCATTGGTTTTAGGATAACGGGACGCGACACACTGCTGTGGTATGTGCGTCACAATACCAGAAGTATCCATCCCAATAGGTCATGCCGTGCGGTTCGGGGTGGGGTTCCGGTATCTCAATTTTGTTGAGATGGGTGCCGTCTTCTGGGTCAAGATGGAAGATTGCGCGATGGTTCGTCTCAACACACCAGAGGTCGTCCCCTACCCATGCGATACCGTGGGGTCGATCGCCGGGGGCAGGGAGTGTGTGAATCACCTTGAAACCGTCGTTAACATCTACTTGATAAACGGTGGCGGAAGGTGGTACGGCTATCCAGAGTTTATTGTCGCGCCATTCTAAGCCGTGTGCACCGGTCTGACCCGCGCCGGGTGTCTCAAAAGAGGCGAGCGTCTCACCGCTTTCTGGATCGGTTGATAGGATTTCGCAACTATAGGTAGATGCCAACCAGAGCGTGTCGCCTGTATCTGTAATGCCGCTGCCTCTATCTGAACCGGTGGCGAGTGTCTTTTTCACAGTACCATCGTAAGAGACGAGATGGACTTCGTTGGTTTGTTGGTCGAGGATCCAGAGTCCGTCTTCTGTGGCTTGCATTCCGTTGGGTTGTGGGCCTGGGGAGTCAAAAACCTTTTCGATTGTGGGCATGAGAGACCTCCGTATATCCGTATCAATTGCTTCGTAAGCGTGCTTTGCAGGGGGCAACATGTTGCTATTTCTCAAAGTATGTTTTGTTTCGGAAATTATTGTATGTGGTGTCGGAGGTGATGTCAAGATTTTTTTATTTAATTTTGCATTGCAGCCCATGCCGGATCATGGTATAATTTTTTAGAACCTCTTGTCATACAACACGGATTGCGTAAGGAGACACATAATGAAAACAATCACATACACTCAGGTTCAGCAGCTAGTCGAAAAACTCCCAGAAACCAAGTTACCGCTTGTGTATCGTTTTTTGCTTGAATTGGCAGACAAAGATATAGATCCCCAATCGCCTCAAGCAGATTTCATGCGCCTTTCTCCAGAAGAACGCCATCGACTTCTATCCGAACAAGCCGAGCAGATGAAAACGCATTATGAACAGGCAGCCGACGAACGTACCGAATGGCAGGCAGGAGACTTTATTGATGAACGTAAGTCGTAGGGAAATTTGGTTAGTTAACTTGGATCCTAAACTTGGCGCGGAGATCCGAAAAACACGTCCTGTTGTCATTGTAAATTCAGATGCGATAGGCACACTCCCTATTCGGCTTGTCGCACCCATAACGGAATGGAAAGATTACTTTGCAGGAAACATTTGGCACGTGAAGTTAGAACCAAATGCCACGAATGGGCTTACAAAGCCTTCGGTGGTTGATACGCTGCAACTGCGCGGTATTGATACACTAAGGTTTGTTAGAAGATTGGGCGAGGTATCGCCTCAAATGATGCGAACGATTGTTGTCGCAATTGCGTCAGTGATTCAATACTGATCTGTCCAGGTAACGCTTAAGTCAGCAATTCGTAATCAATGACCCTCACTTCATAACTTCCCGATGAGTTTTTGGCAGCCGGGTCAACAATGTTATAGTCGCTACGTTGTGTTTACATTTCATCATCAAAATCGTCGGAAAGTCAGTATCTACTAGAATTTGCATCTATAGATCGAATGTACCTTGCAGAACTATGGAAGTCTTACTATGATTGGATCCGGAGCCAAAATGTAAACACTACCTAGGGTTTTGACCGCTATGAATGATACTGGAGATCAAAAAAGCGATCCTGTCAGCAACATTCCAACCATTAAAATCCAGATTCTGAAGCTGGGGAATATCAAAAATACTACAGCGAGTGATATTTTTTCTTGCACCAGCAGGTATGGGATCAGGAACTTTCACAATATCAAAACCGACGTGCCGCTGCAATTGGTCGGCAAAAAGGACGAGACAGTGAACATTTCTTATCGACCAACGGTGTTTATTTTGCAAAGAAAATTTGTAGGTGGCGGTTCCATTCCAGACTAAAGGATCACGAATCCATGATACACCTTCAAATTTTGTAAAATATAAGGGCTGGAGGTTCGCTGGTTTAGCGAGCGATGCTGAGAGATGGCTTGAAGGAATTGCGAAATTGAGATTCTGTCCATCATCACGACTCGCGAATGAAACTCCTATAACTTCACCATAGCAATTTATCACAGGTCCTCCACTACTTCCTCGCGAAATTGGAGCAGTCATTTGGAAAACTTTGCCATTAGTATCTGATCGAACACTACTTATGATACCATCTGAGAAGGTCCCCTGCAAACCTCGTGGGTTACCTACAGCATAAACCATCTCGCCAACTTGTACCGAATCGCTATTACCTAATGAGATTACCTGCGCTCCAAAAGCACTAACCTTTAAGATTATCAGATCGCGCTTCTCATCTATTGCGGTGTAGCCTTCAATATTGAATTTTGTCTCTTTGCCTACCAATTTCGCGTAGCCTCTTGCAGCACCTTCTACGACATGGAGATTTGTCGCAACCTGGCCATCTCTGGCGAAAAACCCGCTACCTAATGAAAGTGGTTGACCGTTGGCATCTTCCATAACGAGCAGTACCGTAGATCGGAAGGCTTTTTGGGCGATTTGTTGAGGCGTTTGTGCGGTTGCGACGGTTGCTATACAGAATAGGAAAAATACTGAAAATACTTAAACGAAAATCGAAATCAAAAGCGAAAACTAAATCTTCCTG
The DNA here is from genome assembly GCA_003635255.1 of Candidatus Poribacteria bacterium. Taxonomy (GTDB): domain Bacteria; phylum Poribacteria; class WGA-4E; order WGA-4E; family WGA-3G; genus WGA-3G. Next base: position 13,061 of record PYJC01000109.1, read on the forward strand.
AACGTTATACTACAAACTTATGTCAAGTCTGAAAGATACATTCGTATTTTAAGAGATTTTGAAACTTATACTGAGGTGAATATAAGAGGCGCGTGAATTGCACGACCGCGACTACAAACCGGTTTTTCGTTAATGAGAAGCGGTTATTGAAAAAAATATTTGCGATTTCTACCTTTTTATGGTATAATAAAAATTGCCAATACCACTTGTATTAAGTGGCTGGTATTGCTGAGAGTTGCGAGGGAAACAGTTTCGTAGGTTGGATCCCTCGTGATCCTTTTACAATATGATACCAACTGTGTGAATTGTGCTACTACAAAGAACCAATATGTAGTAGTGCAATTCATTGCGCATTAGGAGAGGCAATAAATTGCCTTACTACGAACCTAAAGAATTGTTCTTCAAAAATCGACTAACGTTCTCGTTTAGCATAACCCGGCTGAACTTCGTTAATGAACCTTGTTAATCCCTCTCCCTCTCTCGCTAATGTTTTCATCTCTTCAATGTTGAGAGTGCTTGTCAAACGTTTCCAGAGTCATTCAGTTTTAGGTTGATAGTTGACTGAACGCTTTAAATATTCTACCACTCACGCGTTTTTTGCTGACCTAATACTATACCCATAATACCACAAACAGGAATCCAGCAATATTCATCGACTTGGACAGATCCGATTTCCGGAAGAAAATATAAAGGTTGTCTTTGAGGAGATTCGTGAAGTTTTGAAACGGGAAGGAGTAATCGTATGATTTGTTTGTCTGTGGAAGGTGGGGAACATATTCACCGGAGTGGCTTGGAGGGGAGTTGGCGAGCAACAGAGAGGACGCGCTTCTGGAGTTTCCTCTCTGTGCTCTACCAAATTTCCTTTTGAATTCTGTATAACTGAAATCGAATAAAGTATGATGTATGAATGTGAAGTATGAATAGATTCCAGTTTGAATTCTGTATGACTAAAATCATAATGACTTATGAAGTCTTAATGAATTTTGGTCATACTAAATAAATTATACATCAATTAATTCAGTTTTTCAAGAAAAAATACAATTTTTGTATGAAAAATTCGGTTTTTCAAGAAAAAAATACAATTTTTGTATGAAAAAATTTGCATTTTGATAAATTTTTCGCAAAAATTGCGTTTTATTTTACAGGTCTGTCTATGCTAACGTGTAGACACCGCGCTGGATCCTCACAATCTCACCCGCTTCTACAAGATGGGTGAGTTCATTTTTAATGGCACCTGGATTCCCATCAATTGCTTCAACAATTTCAGATGTTGTTTTCTGTCCATCCGAGAGTAGTTCAAAAATCTGCACATGAAATGGGGTACGCTCAAGTTTACCGCCCCTCAACCTCATCAAGATACGATTCGCTTGTGCCTTAGAAACGCCCAGCAAATATTCAACGCGTTTTCGGTTCCACGATGCATCCATGCTCGCGTATTCTACCTCGTATTTCTCACGTATCCGAATTGTTTCTGAAAGTTCATTTAACCCGCCAGCGAGTTCAAAGTCTTCCCAATCGAACAATTCCGTTTCTGGTGCATCGGTGACAGAGGGTATCCGCAGAGGCGTGTTGAGAATCAGTGTTTTGCCTGACGCCTTATTGAATCCAGCGATACGGACGATCTGTGTCAGTGTCCCGATAGCATTCTGTTCGTAGAGTTCTTGTATCCGTTCATCTTCAAATTGATAAGGGTTCATTGTCAAGTTATAATTTAACGGCTCCGCTTGATTTCCAAACAGGATTTTCGCTTGTTCCCAGATGAATTTTGGGGGCCAATAAGGCGTACCAACGATCCAGACAACATCAGCAGCCTCAAAGATAGATTGTAGAACATTGATGCGGTCGTAGTAAACGTCAGCTGCTTCAAAATGGGTTCGTAAATCCTCAGGGTGCGCCGGGGTGTTTTTGATGAGATCGTGGTAGCTGACAATCTTATCAAAAACATTTTTTAACATCAGTCTCGTGCTTGTGCTCGAGATAACGACCTGATTACGATCTGGATGTTGCTTCATTTCTTGATAGATACCGCGAAAAAAGCGACGCGCAATTTCAGAAAGGCTAAACACATCCCACTTAACCTCGTAGTTTGCGATTGCATAGGAGATATGCGGTGCGCTCCGTAGTTGAAAAACCTTATTCCCTGAAAGTGATGTTTCTTGGGGTTCAACCCGTCTCACCGAAACAGTTTCTTCAGGAAACACTTTTTTAAAACCATCTTCCGAGAACGCTGGCGATATAAACACAAGTTTCTGAATCTTTTGATGAATTCTTGGGGGTAACCAGAACCGCAAAATCCCGTCATCGACAAACATCGGAGCATCCATATCTCGGGTGTAATACGCAAAAAATGTCTTCAACTGATGCCATAATGTCCACTCCGAGTCGCGATACACATTTGGAAGTTTCTCTATATTTTTTAAAGTCGATATGTCCAAGGCCCCAAGCAGGATCGCGCTATCAGTATCTATTGCAATCGTGTTCCCCGCTTTATCTGTACAATTTACCTGACACATCTGTTGAACGATGCTATTTTCTAACCTTTCAAACGCCTGCACAACAGTGCGAATCCGCTTGGCAATATCGCCGTGTTGACTGTCTGTAATCCGAATAGCGTTCAGCAGTGTTTTCGCGAATTGACCCAATGCTGCACTGCTCCAATGAATGAGCCAGCCTTCAAGAATTTCGGTTGACAGATGATGCTCTGAAAAGAGTTTCATGAGTTGGGATTCAGAATCATTTATAATAGAGATCCGATCAGGAACAATCAACGCATCAACAAGTGCCGCGTACCGCCTATCCAGAAAGAGGTTTGGAATATCGGATACGATGACCTGCTTTTCCTTGAGCGTCTCGAATTGCGAGAGGTACCCGCGCGCCTGACACGCGTCATAAACCGGACAACTTGGACAGATACTCCTATGCGGATCACCGCCTTTCTGCGCTAAGGCATCACATCTCTTGGCATCTTCGCAGACGTTTCCCCGCGCGAAAGGATTCTGCATCCGTTCAGTAATGGGTATCCACTCCGCCTGTTCCCAGCGATAGTTTCTCGGTTTCCAACGTCCAACTGAAACACCTTGTTCTTCATAATACCGTTCTGCGTCATCAGCATCGTGTGTGGTATTCGCGTTGATCCATATAGGTGCGGTATCAAGGAACGTGGCTTCGATTTCACGTTTCTTTTCAGTGCTCATTGAACCCGTGATAATCCCAAGAATGTGGGCTTCCCGTTCAGAGAGATGCCTCTCATCTTCCACTGCGGTGTGTTTCACTTTTTCAAGGAGCGGTCTGGGTCGTTTGATTCCAATCGGAGAAAGTTCACCGCGTTGTACTGCCAGGAGACTTTCGTTCACAACTTGTTCTGTTTCTAACGATTCTATGACATCGAAATCGTCGAAATCCTGTGTATCCACGAGTGCTTCATCTGTTAAGTCTAATTCCGATGCTGGCGCGGGTTCATGAAGTAGTTCTCGCAAAACATCGAGAAACGCGAAAAGTACGTCTTTAGAAATAATAGGTGGGTTTGATAAACTGCCAGTAAGAATCTCGTAGCGAGCGTCCCAGCGTGTGTAGCCTTTATCCCCAATAATCTTAACGTACACATCGCGGTCGCGGTGGTGGTCTATGTCGGGTAGATGCTTATGAATATACTCCTTTGCGTCCGTTGTGTTCGGATGGAGATAGTCCGGTACTCGACACGAAAACCGCAAGCCTCCATCTTTGAGTAAGGTGAGTAGTGGGTTCATAACAGCGTTGACGAGTGCGTCCACACATGTAACAACAGCATCGGGTGCGTCTCTGATTGCCCTATAGGTGAACTCGATGTCGTGCCAGTTCGCCCCGTCGCGCGCGGATGGCGTTCCTGTATAGACCTGAATTCCCCACGACGAAAACCATCGCCTCGGTTCCCAGTTAAGTGTGCCTTGTCGTCTTAAGAGACGACTGCCGCCACAATACGCTGGACCCTGATCGAAGGGTGCCTGTCCAATCGGCATAAACGAAATATCTGCCTGTTCAAGGTCATGCAAAAGCAACGGATGCTGACGCGCACAATAAACAATATAGTGGTAAGGGTTTTTACCGTGCAACGTGGGTGAGACAATTGTCTCGCGCTGCTGCAGATCTTTTCGTCGCTGGTCATGGCATTGTTGGATAATGTCCTTTACGGATTGCATGTAGAAAGAGTTTCCATGGAAAGTGGACGTTATCAGTTTTTAGGAACCTTAGAAACAATTTGAGAGCGTCTTTTGGAAATTGTGAACCTAACGCCATTTATAAAAAATCGAAGGGAGAAAGGTCTTGCTCCGTTTCCACCCTTCAGATTTTTGCACTGGATGGCGCAGCTGCCGTTGTCCCTTTGAACTATTATGCTATAAATGGGATAAATTGTCAAATATATCTTTATTGGATCTCTCAATATTGATTTGCAAGCTGCCACAAAAAGTGATATAATTCCGTCATAATTAAAATACAATACCTTGGAGATTGCTTTTGAACATTGATACATTAAAAGGAAAGACGATAGGTGCTGCTGTTTCAGGTGGCTTGGATAGTTGCACCATTACCAAGTGGTTGGTTGATAATGGGGTCAAGGTTGTTTGCTTTACGGCGGATCTTGGCCAACCCGACGAACGGGACGTTTCCGAAATCCGGGAACGGATGTTAGCATGCGGTGCCGAAGACGCTGTTATTGTAGACGCGAAGGACGCACTCGCGGAAGATGGTATCCGACTCATCCAGTGCCAAGCGATGTATGAGGGTGGTTATTGGAATACGACGGGCATCGCGCGACACGTCACGGTGAGAGCACTCCTGCCAGAGATGGAGAAACGGGGTATTTCCATCTTAACACACGGCGCAACCGGTAGAGGCAACGACCAGGTCCGGTTCCAACTTGCTACCAATATGCTCAATCCCCACTTTTCTGTCTACGCCCCGTGGCGGGATCCGGCGTTCCTCAAAAATTTTGGTGGTAGGAAAGAGATGATAGACTTCTGCCAGGCACACAACCTGCCGATTACTGCAACACACGAGAAGCCTTACTCAACTGATGCAAACCTCCTTGGACTTACGCATGAAGCCGGACGGCTCGAATCGCTGAAGACTCCTGCAGGGTTTATCAACCCCGGTATGGGGGTCCATCCACAAGACGCACCTGATGATGTCGAACACTTTACGGTTACTTTTACGCGGGGAACACCTGTTGAAGTTAACGGAAGTCCTGTTACAGCACTTCAGAGCCTGTTGGAAGCAAACCGTATCGGTGGACGGAACAGTATCGGTATCGGTATTCATACCGTTGAGAACCGGTTTGTTGGAATTAAAAGTCGTGGCGTTTATGAATCGCCGGGGATGGAATTGCTTGGGAAGTGTTATGAGTATCTGCTCCAACTGATTTTAGACAGACGTGCGCGTCGTCACTTCGATAGCGTCGCGCCAACAATCGCTGAACAGATTTATCAGGGTTACTGGTTTGATGCAGCTACGCAGGCGTTGTTGTCTTCTATTCAGCCATTAACCGACTTGGCGAGTGGGACGATTACAGTAGCACTCTATAAAGGGAATGTGGCATTTTATGCTGCGGGTGGCGCACCGCATTCGCTCTATTCGGAGGAGACGGCATCTATGGAGGCGATCGGTGACTTTGATCATGCGGATTCGGAAGGATTTTTAGCGGTACTCGGCGTTGGTGCGCGTGCATCGGCTGTTGCTGGACAGACACAGGAGTAACGTTTAAGGCACTTCAAGCTTTGCGAACACCTGTTCGATAATGCTTTCGACATCACGTCCATCCGCCTCCGCCTCGTAACTAATAATTACCCGATGCCTTAGTACGTCCATACCGACAGCATGGATATCTTCAGGTGTAACATAACCGCGCTCGGAAAGGAATGCTCTTGCCCTTGCAGCGAAAGCGAGAAAGATGGTTGCGCGTGGGGAGGCGCCGTATTCGATGAGTGTGCTGAGTTCGTCTAACTGATACGCTTCGGGTGTGCGCGTCGCACACACCAAATCGACAATATAATTCTCCAATTGTTCCGCCATATAGATGTTTCGGACGACTTCTCGAAACCGGATAATATCTTTTGGGGAAATCACGGATTGGATCGTGGCGATTTCCTCGGTTGTCATCCGTCGAAGGATTTGCAATTCCTCTGCGTGTGAAGGATAGTCGACCTTAATCTTTAGCATAAACCTATCCACTTGTGCTTCTGGGAGGGGATAGGTGCCTTCATGCTCAATGGGATTTTGGGTCGCTAAAACGAGAAACGGATCATCGAGTGAATAGGTTGTGCCGCCAATCGTTACCTGCCGTTCTTGCATCGCTTCAAGGAGCGCGCTTTGCACTTTGGCGGGTGCTCGGTTTATCTCATCTGCGAGAATGACGTTGGCGAAAATCGGTCCTTTTTTTGTGTAAAAATCGCCTTTCTGTTGGTCGTAGATGAGTGTACCGATAAGGTCTGCTGGGAGCAGGTCGGGGGTAAACTGGAGGCGATTGAAAGAAGCGTCAATTGTCTGAGCAAGTGCACTGACGGCGGTTGTTTTTGCGAGTCCGGGTACGCCTTCGAGTAGAATATGTCCGTTGCAGAGCAACCCGATAATCAACCCCTCTAATAACGCTGTCTGACCGACAATAACTTTCCCTGTCTCTGTGAGTATCTGCTGAACTAACCCGCTATCTGCTTGGATGCGAGCGTTCATGGCTTCTAAGTCGTAGTTTTGCAATTTTTAATTTACCTTGCGGGAGAACAGCGTAAATTTGGGTGCGTGACGTGCCTTCCTTAAATCCGCCTGCGCCGTTGTTGCAGGCTGCCATTTTGGTATTGCCAAACATGCGATCCTGTTTTAATTTATCTTACGGGAGAATAGCATGAATTTGGGTGGCTGACTGCTATTTAAGTGAAAAAAGGTTGTGTTTCGCCTTCCTGAAAGGACTGTTCGAGCCAAGGATCCTTAGTTTTCTGCCGAAATTCGATGACTTTTCGGCGCATCTCGTTGGCGATGTCTTGTAACGCTGGTACGTCAATGAGGTTCTGCGACTCTGCTGGATCGTTCTGGATATCAAACAACGCCTCGCGGCTTTGTTGTAAAAAATCGGTACGCTGGCGTTCTCCGAGTTGCTGGACATTGTCGTCCCGTACGGCTGTCCATGAAATCGAGCGGAATAAATCGCTTGGAAGCGGTGTCTCCAGTTGGTACGCCAGATTGCGGACGTATTTATACCGTCTGCCACGTAAGACGCGATATGGATAGTAGTTCGTCACCTCATGGAAACAGTGCGAAAAGTAGGTTTCTTCCCATTCACCGTTGCCTGGATGTGCGCTATCATCTTCAAGGATAGAAAGAATTGACCTACCCGGCAGTGCGTCTTCTCCATCGGGGTGTGGAACGCCACACCAGTCTAACATCGTTGGGCAGAAATCTACCCAGTTGACGAGTGCCTGATTGTGGAAGCCGCGTTTCTGTTGTGTAGGGCTGGCGATGAGGAGTGGACAGTGGTGTCCGCTATCAAAGCTTGATGCTTTCGCGCCGGGGAACGGCATGGCGTGGTCGGTTGTAACAAAAACGAGGGTTTCGTCTGCGCGTCCAGAAGCGTTAAGTGCGTCTAAAACTGCACCGACGACGGCATCCCACCGTGAAACGCTTTCGTAGTAATCTGCAAGGTCTTCTCGGACGGCGGGTACGTCTGGTAGGAAATTCGGGACAATGATTTCATCGGGTGTGTAGGAACCGGGTTCAATACCTGCGGGTGTCTGATCGTTTCCGAATCCCTTGCCTGCGCGGTGCGGATGCGTACTGCCGATATGGAGATAAAATGGTGTATCTGTATGCTCGTTGAGGAATTGTGTGACCTTCGCAGCCATTTCTGCGGGACTTCGAGCGTTAACTCTCGGTTCAAAATCGAACGGATAGACGCTCTCAGGTTCAACGTGTTTTTTTCCGATACATGCTGTCGCGAATCCGTGTGCCTTCAAAATCTTTGGTACGGATTGCATGTATTCGTGCGTGCGAAATCCATGAATTCCGTGGCAGTGTCCGTATTGTCCGTGTGTGTGGCTATGTTGACCGGTGAGGATACACGCACGACTTACGGCGCACGAAGGACTTGTACAAAATGCGTGGTCAAAGACGACACCGCGTTCGGCAAAGGCATCAATGTGTGGTGTTCGGATAATGTCATTTCCGTAACACTTTGCGATCCGGCTCCAATCGTCAGCGATGACGAACATTACGTTTTTGTAAGAATTGTTCATGGTTTTCCTTATTTAGGGCACAATTGACGTATTCATATCCGTCTATATCATTCTCAAGAAATTCTGCCAATGTCATGGAGACTTCTTCCGGTGCGCGCGTCCCTTGTGCGACTTCATGGAGTTCTTGTTGTGTCATATTTTCATTCTTTTTTTCATGTTTTATACCAAGCCACCGCGCTTTCTTAGGAACCATTCGAATCCGAGGAGTGCGATCACAGCACCAAAAATGAGAGGGATATCCCAAATGTCGACATCCGTAATTTTTGATGTTGCACTTTCGACGAGTGGGATCTGATTTACGAGTTGGGCTGCCTCTTCCATATCGTAGTACTTCCCGCCACTCCCTTCAGCGAGCGTTTTAAGAAGAGCGACGTTAAGTTCAGCATTACTGAATTCGGCGTAAGATGCTTTCACTTCAAAAAGGGTCTGTTGTTCGCCGAGGTTTTCGCTATTGAGGGTGCCGGTTGCAGTGACGGTATATTCGCCGTATTGATTCGGAATGAAACGCGCCGTGTAGAGTCCATCTTTACCGAGGACCTGTTCAAGTTTTAATTCTTTGCGTTTTCCGGCTTCGTCAACGACGATGGCACGGATTTTTGCGTTGTTAGTCAATTGGAATTGCTGGTCTGTAGCGGTAACTTCAATCACAACAGGTTCTTTCAATGCATAAGCCGTCTTCGCTATATCAAGTTTAATGTGTTCCTTGGGGGCGGTTGTTAACCATCTGGCAACCTGTCGCCAAAACCGTTCGGGGCTATCTGCTTGTTGCCAGGAGCGTTGATTACCATTTTCATGAGAGGGTATCGTTTGCCACCGTCGCGAAGTATGTGGCGTAAATACCATGACGCGTCCTGCGTTGTAATTATGTATTGCGATGAGGATCCGATTCCCGAATTCGTTTCGGTCAGTTGGATGTTCTGCTAAAACCAGTGCTCCTGCTTTTGCTCGTTTGACTTTACTATACCCCTTCAACGCAGGCAGGATCTTCCAACGTTCTATATTTTCGGTGGATGTATCAGCCAACGCCATCAAATTTTCGACCTTCCCTTCAGGTGTTAGTTGCAATTTATACCCTGTATTTTGGGTGGACCTGATGCGTTGCCTGGGTGCTAACGGTGCTGGTGCGGATCCGAGTTCCAATTCTACTGGAAGGCACTGTGCTATCGGTGTGTTGATGTAGGACCCAGCGAGTTCGTGGTTACCCAAGGAGTTTGAACCCCCTAACATAAGCAATCCACCCCCTCGGGTTCGTATGAATTCAAGAGTGTTCTCAAGCTGCGCGGGCGTAAATTCGGAGGCATCCACGTTCCCTAAAATGATAGCGTCAAAGTCAAAAAGTATTTCCTTGTCATCTGGATAGAAATCAAAGTCGTGCGATGTTGCTGTGCGCGTACCGAGATAATGCCTTTCCCCACGGGCGAAACTGGTCAAAATCCGATCGGTTAATTGGATGTTGGGGTCTTTTTTCAGTGTCCGTTTTATAAAGCCAAATTCAGCGCGCGGTTTGCCATCAACGAACAGGATTTTCACACGTTTGGTAGGTGCGACCTTCAGTAAAAATGTTTTTGTGTTGTTTTGTGGTACGGCTTCCGGTTCACCTAATTCGGCGTGCACTTCAAATTTTTGGGTGCCGGCTTGGCGAGGGGTAAATTTCAGCAGCACACGTTTTGTTTTCACATCAAGGGCTGCGTCTGTTCCACCAATTTGGGGTATCCAAGAGGTTCCTTCGTCCAAGTCAACGGACTCACTTTTTAGGGTCCGCACATCGTTCCTTAATTGAAGGTTAACTTTTTTCCCGTTAAATCCTTTCCGTTTGACGGTCGCCCATATTTCGACAGGAAAATCTTCTTCTGCCGTGCGGGGAACATCCAATTTGACGATTTCAAGGTCTGGGTTACCTGTTTCTGAACCGACTCCGACGGTGTGGATAGGCAGTTTCTGTTCTCGAATTTGCATTGCGAACTTCGTGATGTCAGTGCCGCTTCTGTCCGCGCCATCTGTCAAAACAACGGCACCGGAAAGAGGAATTCCCTGCAAATCATCAAGTGCTTCATTTAACGCCTGCGGAATGTCCGTATTTTCGCCTTTTGCGCTTGTGAGTGGTTGGCTGGAAATGCGTTTTGCTGTAGTGTCAAACGCGAAAAATCGGACTTTGAATTTGGCGTTCAATTTTTCAAGGAGACCTTCCTCTTCGGCGAAGAGCAGCGTATTGACGCGCTGCAATCGTGTCTCTGAATCGGGAGCATCTGTAATTTGCATGCTCTTGGACTGGTCAACCATTACCAATAGGTAGGAGTCGTCTGGATTCGTTTGGTAAATTGTGAGGAAGGGTTTGAGTAGGCAAAAGGCAAGCAGACATAGTACGATTGCACGTAGAAAAATGAGGAAACCGCGAAACCCGCGTTGAATGCGTCCTTGTGTGCGCCGATATGCCCATATCGTAGCGGCAACAAGTGCGACAAGTAGAACGACAATTAGAAGCCCCGGCAACGGCACCCCAAACGAGAAATTACCTTCTCGAAAAACATCAATGGGATACTTCATTATTTGTTCAAACATCGTTAATATTGGGCTCCTTTACCAATTGACTTTATGGGTTAATCAGATATTTGATAAACTGGGGACGTTATCCAACCTTCGCTTGGTACCAAAGGACAGCCGGTCTCCTTAATATATCCAAATTAATCAGTTTCCAGTATCAGTTGTATACAACCAGCGATTGACAGCGAGTCTATTTTTTAGACTTTATGCTGAGGGTTTTAAGCGTTGACCTGTGCGTGCGGATTCGTGCAATGCATCAATGGTTCGCATATTTCCGAGTGCGTCCGATATTGGTAATCGGGTCGGCGTGCTGTTTTCCACTGCGTGACAGAGATCCAAGATTTCAGCGGCGTAAGGATTTACGCCACTAACGCTAAAGGTTTCACCGTTTATAATAAAGTGTGCCTCGCCTTCCGAGTTGCCCCACGCGCTTTGAACAAAGAGCGTGCCATCGGTGCCAGCGACTTCATAAGATTCACGCCACGTCCAACCGAAACTGCAATCTAATTGTCCGGTAATGCCGTCACCAAAATCTAAAGTTCCGATCAATGTTTCCCAGACGTTGTTAATCGGCTCAAATTTACCTGTTGCCCAGACGGACTGTGGTTCTCGTCCGACGAGATAACGGATGATGTTGATGCAGTAGCAGCCTAAATCCATGACAGCACCGCCCCCGAGGTCGCCTCTCAATCGCCAATTTTGACGATCTGTGAGTCCAGTCGAGAAAGTAGAACGTGCGTAGCGTACTTCCCCGATCGCGCCTTCCTCAATCTTCTGTTTCACGGCGAGTGTCAGCGGGTGGTGACGATACATGAACGCTTCCATCAGTAAGATATTGGCGTTCTCTGTAACTTGAATCATCTGTTCCAACTGCGTGGTGTTAACAGCGATTGGCTTTTCAACAAGAATGCCTTTGACATTACACCGTACTGCCTCCAGCACATTTTTAAGATGGCTTGAGGGCCACGTAGCAACTACCAGAATTTCTGGTTCCTGTTTCTCCAACATCTGTCGGAGATCGTTGTAAGTATTCTGGACGTTATATTCGGTAGCAAAACGCTTAAGCGATTCAAATTTCTCGTCGCACGCACCTACGATTTCAATTTCCGATAGATCGCGCCATGCGTTACCGTGTGCGTGAGATATACCACCGCATCCGACAATCGCTACTCGGTATTTTTTTGTCATAATTTTTTATTGGCTATCGGAAACCATTAGTTGTCGGCTTTCGGTTTTTCCTTCTGATTGCCGTTTGCCGATGGCTGATAGCCTTTCCTCCGAAAACTGATAACTATTACACTATAGAGAAGATATTTCTACCAACCGCTTCTCTTGCGCGGAGAGATTTGCCGCGAGCGATATTTCAAGTGTTTTGACAGCATCACTATATGGACTCAAAATCGGAGACGCGTCGCTGCTACGGACGGCCTCGACAAAAACTGCGTCGATTGTTGGTCCCGGTTCTGTTTTATCTACCCACTCGCCATCTTCATGTACTGAGACTCTTGACGGATTCCAATTCAAGAGTTCTTGTTCGTATAGGATATCCAGAACATTGGCGTTTGACCAGTCGCGTGCATATGCCCAAGCGGCTGTCAGTGAACCGACAGCACCGTTGCTGAATTGAAGGGCAACGCTATTACTGTCTGGGCAATCGATCTCTTTTAGCACCCGATTTGCCTGCATCGCGTAGACCGATTCTACTTCACCGGCGAGATTGCGCATCATATCGATTGTATGGGTTGCTTGTTCGACCAGCTGTCCGCCGGATTTGTTCATTTGTCGTAGCCACCCATCTGGGCTACCGAGACCACTTCCGCACCAATACTTGCCGACCACCATGTTGATCGTTTTATCTGTTAGAATCTGCTGCGTTATTCGCGTCGAACCGAGATAACGCAGTTGATAGCCGACACAAGTTATGAGGCCAGCTTTTGTCACCGCCGCTTCGATTTCACGGGCGATATCAATATTGATGGCAACGGGTTTTTCAACGAGGAAGGGTAATCCGCGCGCAATAACGTCGAGTTCTGGTTGTCCATGAACAAAAACGGGGAGGCTGAGATAGACTGCATCCAAGTCGTCGCGTTCAAGCAGATCTTGGTGTGCGGTATAAGGGTCTGCCTGATGCTTCTCGGCTGCACTTTGTGCGCGTTCTGCTTGAACGTCACACACAGCGACAATGTTTGCCCCTTCAATGCCTGATAGTTGGTTCATGTGTCCATTGGCATTGCCACCACATCCGATAAATCCGATTTTAACTTCTTTCATTTTCCCTCTCTTCTGAGAATTTGGATAGTATTGTTGCGATATTGATTCAAGTTAACGCGCCTTGAAATTAACCTGTAACGCCTTTTCGATGTCTTCGCGTGGGTGGACACCGTACTGTGCCTCAAAATCTCGATCAAACGCATCTTCTTCAGTAGGATCAGGTTCAAGTGGAAGTTGGATGGGTTGTCGATTTGTCCGGATGGATCGGTGCGCAGCAATCACCATCTCCTGATCGGCTCTACCCATCTCTCCTGTCCAAAGTGGTTGTGTATCTTCTCGTACCGCGCGAGCGATACCATCAAGCATCGTTGCCAACGAGATGCCTGTCTCTGAAATACTCGTGTGTCGATATGGATTTACCCATTCAACGGGACCCCCTAACGATGCTGGCAGCTCTACAAAGATACGATGCAGTGTCTTGTCCTCGCTATATTCTCGCTGAAATTCGTATGTTTGTGCTCTTCCTGCGTGTTGGGTGAGTTCTTCATCTGTGCAGACATTGACTGTTTCGCCGCCAGTAGCACCTTGGTTTCCGTTGGTAATAATCGTGCCCCGCTCACCACACGTCTCGAAACCGACGAGTTTATTCCGTCCGAGACATCCATTCTTGTTCCCTACCATAGCGATGCCGATGCCACCATTCTCAAAATCAATAGCGTAAAACTCAAGGTTTTCGCGATTAAAATCTCGTTTTGCCCGATCAACGTAGGGCGTAACAGGCATCGTATGCCCGATGCTGCTGACCATTTTGGGCGCAGCATCCATCCGACACCGTATCGCTGCGAGTCCGTGATAACCGGTTGTTGAAAAGAGTCGGTAACATTTATGGACGTTCCCGATTACGCCTTCCTTAATGAGTTTGCACACGAACTGTTCGACAGGAACAAACGGAAAGTTCTCGGATGTCTGGAGTTTCACGCCATTTTCGGCAGCGTCGGTGATCATCATATCCATCAAACCGAGTGTCGGTGCGAGTCCGGTCTCTACGTTGTGTGGGATGCCGCGCCGGGAGAGGTAACAGGAGACGGTATGATGCAGTGGTGCAGGCACGACGACATCACAAACATCCGGCGAGATTTGGTCAACCATTTTCCTGACATCTGTATAGGCTTTAACGCCAACTTTCGCTGCGCCAGCCTCTGCCGATTCCGGGTGTGCGTCGCATACGGCAACGATGTCAAAGGTATCCTTTAAGGTCGCTGCTGTTGACAAATGCGCGGCACCCCGTCTGCCGTGGCCGATTAACGCGTATTTTAGGCGTGACATTTCGTCCCTCCAACTCCATACAGCACTCGCATCAAGTAGCGAACGTCGTAAAGAGATTGATTAGTTAACGCACTGATAGCCGGTTGCTTCAAGACTTGCTCGAATTTTGCCTACTTCGGCTGTAGACAATTGGCGGAGTGGGCGGCGCATCGTCATTGACGGGAATCTTCCCATCAGCCAGCGTGCGCATTTCATCCGCTGATGTGCGTCGCTGCTCGGTTCTCCGAAGTTGTAGACGATTCGTGCGAGCGCGTCCACCTGACTGCGTGCTTTACGTGCGCCGATGAGATCGTCATTTAAGGCGGCGTGGACGACATCGACCATCAATTCCGGTACAAAGCCAGCAAATCCGATGAGTGCCCCGTCGCTACCTTCGAGCAGCGAAGCGAGCAGGTACTCGTCGTGGCAGGTTAGGATAGGCACGTCCGGTGCGGTCTCTCTGAGTTGTTCGTAATCCCATCGCCAGCGCGCCATGTCGCGAGTACCCATTTTGATACAGATAACTTGTGGAATTTTCACCATCTCCAGCATCTCTTCAAGGCTGTATCCTGCCTTTGTCCATGCGGGATATTGGTGAACGATGATGGGTATATCCGCGCCTTCGGCGACATCTTGGAAGTAACCGACTGCAGTTTCTGGCGTTCTGCCGAATCGTAGCCAGTGATGCGCGGGCATCAAGAGGATGGCATCTGCGCCGGCTTCCTTTGCAGCGAGTGCATCGTCAATCGCTGGCAGGCTCCCTTCCGCACTAACGCCTGAGACGACTTTAACCTTGTCGCCGACGGCTTCAGCGGTAATCTGCGTGACCCGTTGTCTTTCGTGGAGGCGGAGCGACATGATTTCGCCGGTGTGTCCATTGCAGACGACCCCTTTTATCCCCGGTACACTCGCGAGTTCTTGCATGTACTGACACAATCCGACTTCATCAATTGATTCATCTTCATGAAAGGGGCAGAGCGTCGCCGGAAATACACCTGCCCATGGATGGTGCTGCCAATTCAGTTTCATATTTATCTCAAAGACAGTTGTGAAAATCGAAGAATTTTCACAACGCTTCCCTTTCGTTTGTAACTTGCCTGCAGATTTCACAAGGCGTATTACTACGTAGGATTCCACACGATTTTTCAATTTAATTCTATTTTAACTTGATTTTGGGTGTAAAATCAAGTATTATTTTAAGTAGAAGAATTTATCCTGTCGGTACAGTTGAAAAATGGAGGCTATGAAGGTGAAAAAACAGAGCAGACTAAAAATCGTGGCTGCGAGTGCGATTTTGCTGGGCGGTATGGCGTTTTTGGTGGTAGCCATGACGAGAAGCACGAGTATGCGACATTTTACGCCAGCTTTGCTTGTAGCAGCCGGAGCCGAGGCACATGATCAACGGGTCCAAGTTGATGGTCTCATTGCAAAGGGGAGTTCGCAATGGGATGCTGTTGATTTTAAACTCACCTTTGCTGTCCGGGATCGTGAGACCGAGGCGACAGTCAACGTGATTTACGAAGATCGGCTTAAACCGGATAACTTTAAAGATGGCGGCAGTGTTTTCGTTGAAGGTAAATACGATGCAACGCAGAACCTCGTCGTTGCTACGAAACTCATGACGAAATGTGCCTCAAAATACGAAGGTGCGGAAAGTGCCGTGCCTACAGATGAAACTTCATATACCTCAGAGTAAGGAATACATAACACTTTAGCAGTATGTTCAAAAAGACCTTTTTAAGGAGGCACAGCAGCGCATGACTGCGGAAATCGGACAAGCCGCCATATACCTCTCTGTGCTTTCATGTTTGTGGGCGATTGGCTTCCTCAGTTTCGGACTATGGATACGAAATGCCCGTGCCATCCAGAGCGGCAGAAACGCCGTTGTTGCCACCTTCATCCTTATCAGTATTGCGACTGGGGCATTAATCTACGGTTTTGTAACCGATGATTTCTCAATGAAATATGTCGTTGAGGTCTCAAGCGCAGCACAACCCTTGCTTTATAAAATCGCTGCACTCTGGGGTGCCATGTCTGGTTCGCTCTTGTTCTGGCTCTGGCTGCTTACAGTCGGTGGCGTTATTGTCGTTTGGCAGAACTACCAGCGTAACAAACAGACGCAGGATACCTTAGCAGACTACTCCCTGATTCCGATTGCTATTGTTCAGCTTTTCTTCACCATCCTTGTCACAGGTTTAATCGAAGGCATTTACAATCCACTCGCTCGGTTTCCTGGGGGGCAGGTCGCTGCCGATGGTCAAGGCATGAACCCACTTCTCCAGACACCGCTCATGGCGATCCATCCACCGACATTATATATCGGTTGGATTAGCCTAACGATACCCTTTGCGTTCGCAGTTGGGGCACTTGCATCTGGTAGAATCGGAAGCGGCTGGATACTCCGCTCGCGCAGATGGATGCTATTTTCATGGATTATTCTGACGATCGGTATCACGCTTGGTGGCAATTGGGCGTATCAGGAACTCGGTTGGGGCGGTTATTGGGCATGGGATCCCGTTGAAAACGCCTCTTTTATGCCGTGGCTCCTCGGCACCGCTTATCTACACTCTGTGATGATCCAAGAGAAGCGGAACATGCTCAAACTTTGGAATATCCTCCTAATTACGCTTGCATTCCAATTTACATTATTAGGGACTTTTATTACGCGTAGTGGAATTATTTCATCGGTGCATGCTTTCGGCGGGTCGGGTATTGGTGGGTATTTCCTGAGTTTCATTTTCGCTTCAACTGCTGGGGTCATCGGACTCATCATCTATCGTTGGAACCGGCTTAAGAGTGCGAATCGTCTCGAATCCCTTCTCTCTCGTGAAAGTGCCTTTCTTCTAAATAACTGGCTCCTTGTCGGGTTAACCCTAATTATCCTCTGGGGTACGTTGTGGCCGATTATCTCCGAGGCGATTAACGGCGAAAAATCTGCTGTTCCTGAAGCATTTTTCAATAAAGTCGTCATCATTCCGGGGATATTACTTCTATTCTTAACAGGTGCTGGTCCAATCATCTCATGGAAGAAAATTACGCCTAACAACTTCCGACGCATGTTTTTATTTCCACTTATTATCGGTTTAATCGGCGGTGCTTTGACATGGGGATTCCTCGCATTAATAGGATATACGTTTCCGCTGTATTCAGTGCTCTGTAGTTTTGCTGCTGTTTTTGTGCTTGCGGCGATCTTTGCGGAATTTTATCGCGGTGCCAAACTCCGTGCGAAGCGTCAGGAGACCTCCTTTGTCAACGGCTTGAATCTCCTTATCCAGCGTAACAAGAGGCGGTATGGTGGTTACATCATCCATATCGGCATTGTTATCCTCTATATCGGCATTATGGGATCGAAAGGCTATGTTCTGGTTAAAACTGAGAGTATGACGCTCGGTCAATCAATGGAGGTCGGTAAGTATAAACTCACAATGATAGACACTTTTGATACAGAACAGGCAAACTATCGTCGGATGGGCGTTGTTTTCGACGTTGCAAAAAATGGAAAACGGATAGGTACAATGGAACCCGCGCGCCACGCCTATTACGCAAAGCCGGATGAACAACCTACGTATGAATCAGCCATCCGCAATTTCGGTCTGAATGACCTCTATATTGGTCTTGGGGACATCCCACCGAACATCAAGTCAGGAGGTGTTGTGAGCGTCCAGGGGTTTTACAACCCTCTGATTAGCGTTGTCTGGATTGGCGTTGCAGTGATGGTGTTGGGTGGACTTGTCGCTATAGCCGAGAAATCTGAACGCAGTGGAGACTCATGATAAGCGAGGCGTAGGACCATGGAAACTGCAAGATTTGAGCACATTCCAAAATCCAGTAGGTTTGTAATTCTTAAGTGGATGTGGGCTGCTCTGCTTTTTATAGCCTGCAGCCTTATTGTCACTGCCGATGCACAGGTGGAAGAGTCCAGTGGGACTGAACCAGAGAACGTGATAGATGCCACATTTGCGTCCAATTTGAAGGAACTCCTAACCACAGTCTACTGTTACTGCGGGTGTGTACGAGAAACAATCGAAATGTGCCGATGTGCCACAGCGGGGAGGATTGAGAACAATTTTCGCGATCGGCTACTCGCTGGCGAAACTGTTGAACAAATTCGCACGGATTATCTTGACACATACGGACCGCAGTATTACGCAGTCATGCCTGTAGAAGGTATTAACCTCCTTGCCTATGCTATGCCGATTATCATACTTGCCCTTATTGGAGGGATTATCTTTGTTGTGCTGCGAAGGTCAACCGGGTCAATGCAGAACACGGCGGCAGCAGGCGCGCATGAGGCATCAGCGTCAGAAGTTTCTAATGAAACCGTGAAGCAGGTTGCAGCGGAACTGGAAAGGTATAAGCGGGAAAGTTAGACTCGGCAATTTTTTCGTACGCGATAGCATTCACGCGTGATTTTCAGAGAGGTTTTTATGTCTTTTCTTGTGCTCTTATGGATGGTAATCTTTGGAATCCTGCTTCTCGCGTATCTGGGATTTCCGATTTTCTCAAAAACGGGTGGGCAGTATGCTGTAACGTCCGAAGAGGTGATTGAAGAACGGCGGCGGACCCTCTTTCAGGAGCGTGAAAGCAGCTACGCAGCGTTGGCGGATCTTGATGAGGACTACGAGACGGGGAAACTCTCAGAAGCCGATTATCAAGAACTACGCGAAGAACTTTTACAAGAGACTGCGCGTGTCATCATGCAACTCGAAAATGAGTCTTTGTCGGATGTGGAAGCAGAGATTGAGCGATTTAAACAGCAACAACGCGGAACATAACATGTACACGAACGAATTTCATACGCGGTTGAAGACCGCATCTACCCAAACGGGCAACTCGCAATTTGGCTCTATCACTGTCTGGTGTATGCGCAGCTTGTTGGCGATTGCCCTAATTTTTTTCACGGTGCTTTCTGTACTACACGCCCAAACGGTAGAACTCGGCGACATCCGCGGTGCGGTTGTTGACAAAAAACTCGAAAAACCGCTTGTTTCGTATCCCGTAATTCTCACGACTCATAAGACCGACACCGTTGAGACACAAGAAACGACCACGGATGAAAACGGGAACTACCGCTTTGGAGAGTTACCGCTTGATCCAAAGGTCCACTATACGGTTTCTACTACCCATGACGGGACTGACTACATTGAGAAGGATCTGGTTCTATCAACTTGGGTTCCGAATATTGAGATTAACTTTAATGTTGGGGCGTTTACGGATGACACTGCGCAAATTTTGGTCACGTCGCATACTTTTATCATTGGACCTCCGCCTGCAGACCATCCCCCGGATGGGGCTGTCACAGTCGCTGAGGCAGTTAGACTTGAAAATCTGAGCCATCTCGCGTTTAGAACAGAACACGGTTCGCAAAAAGTTGGGGTGCATTTAACACTTCCAAACGGTGTTGAGGGGTTTCAACCGCATTTGACAGCGGCACTCACGATGAACCCTGGCACCAATCAAGCCGTCCTTAGAACGCCATTACCGCCCGGAGAATCGCAGTTAGGTTACAATTACATTTTTCACGTTGAGAGAGACAAATTGGACTTATCTCGTCGTCTGAATTTTAACACAATGAGATTCTATTTCTTTGTTCCAGAAGGTATCGGTTTTGTGCCGCGTGCCAAGTTTTTCGGTGCACCGAGACGCGAACAAATCCATGGTATCGTATATCTAATATATGAGAGCAATGAGAACAAGACGTTCGCGGCGGGTAAAAATGTTGACTTAGCACTTAATGTGAATATGGGTGCTGCTCGCGGTGGTTTACCGGGGCAAACATCCAATCTAGGGCAGTTGATTCTTATCGCTGTCGCTGCGGCATTAACCGGTGGTTTTTTCGTGGCAGCACTCTTCAAGCTCCGCGCAGCCAGCAACACCACAGCATCTGATACTGATGATGATACTCCAATACCGCCGGACGCGGGTTGGCTCCGTAAACTGAATCCCGATGACCGTGAGCATGTCCGCGTTGCGAGGCTTGAATTTATTACGCATCTTGATGATAAGTACGAGAAGCAGGAGATCTCCGAGCGCGTTTATAAACGCTTACGCCGGGAGCAAACGGAGCGTCTCACCACACTCTTAGAAGAACAAAAAAGGGGGAACAATGCATAGCAAACACCACATTGCTGATTTGATAGTCATGTTGGGGCATATAGACGAAAACGTTCGGGACACCGCGAAGGCAGAATTGATTGCCATAGGTAAACCGGCGATTCCACAGCTCATTGATGTCCTTACCCAAGAGTGCTGGCATATATCTGGGTATGGTGCCGAGTTCTACACGCACATCGAAGGGTCTGCTATCCCGGTTTACATGGAACAGATGGCGAATAATGCTTCGGAGGTCTTGGCACGCATCGGAGAGTCCACTGTCCCGAAGTTGACGGCGGAGCTCACCAGAGCCGAACGCGAGTTTTCGGAATGGTTTTATAAGTACTTACGACCCGAACAGACCGACCGTCTTATCACTATGTTGGCGTATGTTAAGAAAGGCGAGTAAATGGAGACGGAACACATTGTAGCCGACTTAATCTATGATTTGTCAGAATTGGATGACGATATCCGTGAGGCTGCGAGAGAAGAGTTAGTTGCTATCGGTGAACCTGCGATTCCGCAACTCGTTGAGGCACTCGCTGATAATCTTGGGGATGTGGTTGAACAAGCCACTGAGGTCTTGGCTGCCATCGGTGAACCGGCAATACCTGCGCTTATTGATGAGATGGCGATCGCTGAGAGGTACCATGCGCTCGCTGTCGGTGATACGCTTAGCCGTATAGGTGAACCGGCGGTACCGGTTTTAGTTGAAGCGTTATCTGACAAACTCAATGAAGAGTTCCGCGAATATGCGATTCGCGCGCTCAATCTGATGGGGGCTGCGGCAATTGGTGCGCTACCGGCACTTATTGAGGCTTTGAGCGATCCGTCGGAGGATGTTCGGTCTTATGCTGCGTACACGTTTGCTAAAATAGAGGGTGCGGCAGCGAAGGCGGTGCCAGCGCTTATCAAGGCGCTTGCTGATGAATCCGAAGAGGTCCGAAATCATACGGTTTTTGCATTAGAAAAAATTGGAACCCCGGAAGCGAAACAGGCACTTGAAGCGTTCAACCAGGGGTAATGGAGAAATTCTATGAAGAGCAACAAAAGAATTGTTCCGAAGCGCGCGATAGACTTGTATCCTGATGTGAGTCAATGGTTAGAAGTTTTTTTAAAGGACCGCTTCCAACGGGCTGAGGTTGATGTTCATTCCCTTCCGCATACCCCAATTTCCCGTTTTCTCAGTACGTATGACCGTGGCAGCTTTCTTGGAGCGTGGCGCTCATGGAATATAAAAGTTGATATTGTTGGATTTGTACATCATACTAATAAACCGACCGATCTGATTTTGGTCGAGTGCAAAAACACGAAACTCACGTTGGCACACCTTTCCCAACTTCTCGGGTATAGCCGTATTGCGCGACCTTTATACTCGTTTCTAATTTCCCCCGTAGGTTTTTCACGGTCGCTTGTTTCCTTGCTCCAAGAGTATCATCGGCATGATGTGTTGGAGTATCATTCAGAAGCTGGAAAATTGCCGAGGCAGGTGATTGTGGCGCAGTGGGAGATGACCAGTCGTAATCTAAATAGACACACTATGATCGGAGGTGCAGGTTTGTGAAATTTACTCTATAATGCCTTCCGTTGAGACTTAAAAAACTTGAAAAAATGAACAAAATGTAGTATAATTTAAAAAATAGAATGTTATATGTGTTTATGAATATTAAATAATAAGGTGCAAATATCGCAATGTAACTAACAAACGAATCAATTTGCTTATTTGTCCATCCATCTGATGTCGCTGCATTGATTGAACCAAACTATGGTGTATTTGCGGTATCAGAATGGAATACGAAAAATTATTAGAAGGGAGCCAAGATGGCAAAATACGACTTTGCAATCGCCGTAGGAGGGGCACCCGGGCAGGGTATCGAAACTGCAGGCGAAAGCATCAGCCAAATCTTTGCCCGGTATGGGCTGAACGTTTTTACTTACACCGCCTATCAATCCCTCATCCGCGGCGGTCACTCCTTCCTGACTATTCGAAT
>PYJC01000109.1:35654-35733 GCA_003635255.1 Candidatus Poribacteria bacterium
CCGTTTGATGTCCAATTTGAGAGACAGGATCCGCCGTTGGCTTTTGGTAGTGGTAATATGTTGATGGCAATGGGCGGTG
>PYJC01000109.1:35875-76347 GCA_003635255.1 Candidatus Poribacteria bacterium
TTCCGATTGTTGTTGTTAATGTTCAACGCGGGGGTCCCTCCACAGGTTTACCTACCAAAACCGAGCAGGGCGATTTATGGCAAGTTCTCGGCGCGAGCCAAGGTGATTTTCCGAAAATTGTTGTTTCACCTACCAGTATTATGGACGGATTTAATACGATACCTGAACTTTTTAACCTCGTTGACAAGTTTCAGTGCCCCGGCATGGTCCTCACGGATTTGTATTTGGCAGAAGGTCGCACGACATTCCTGCCGGATTCTATCAACTGGCAGCCGAAAATTGACCGTGGAGAATTAATCACTGACCAAGGGCAGACAGATGGTGAATATCAGCGTTACCAAATCACAGACAGCGGGATTTCGCCCCGTGCTATCCCCGGCACGCCTGGGCACATGCACGTTGTTGCTACCGACGATCATGATGAAGATGGGGGCCTGATTAGTGATGAGTTCACGAATCCTCACAAACGTCGCGATATTATGGAGAAACGGCAACGCAAGATGGAAGGCATCGTTGAACTTCTCCCACCTCCGACTTTTGAAGGTCCCGAAGATGCGGAAGTCACCTTGATTGGGTGGGGCTCCACGCATAGTGTGATTAGTGAAGCGACAGAAATGTTGACCGAAGCAGGCATTGCCGCCAACCATATCCACTTCAAGTGGCTCTATCCGATGGACGAAGATGCGGTCAACGAAGTGCTTGCGAAATCTGCGTATTCAATCATCGTTGAGTGCAACTACACGGGTCAATTCGCCCGTTTCTTGCGGAGTGAGACCGGCTTTAAGGCAGACAGTCATATCCGCAAATACGACGGTGAACCGTTTATGCCGCACCACGTTGTTGATGGAGCCCGTGAACTTTTGAATACTAAAACAGAACTTTATGTCCCCTATCAAGAGATTGTTGTGTAACAAAGGAGGATGAATCAGATGGCAAGAAGAGCGAGAAGAGAAAGACCTGTTCAAGGCGCGCCTACAGCGCGAGATTTTAAAGGTGATGTTAATCCCGATTGGTGTCCTGGTTGTGGTGATTTCAGTGTCCTGAGCGCGTTACAAATTGCTTATGCCAAACTTGGTCGTGGCAATCATGATCACTTGACTGTAAGTGGGATTGGGTGTTCCTCTAACCTTCCGGGTTATGTCAAAACGTATGGGATGCATACGCTGCACGGTCGTGCTTTAGCAGTCGCAACGGGTGCTAAATTTGCCAATCACGAGTTGAATGTTGTCGTCACGGGTGGTGATGGTGATGGTTACGGCATCGGCGGAAACCATTTCATTCATACGATGCGAAAAAATATTGATCTCCTCTACGTCGTCATGAACAACGAGACATATGGCTTGACTGTGGGACAGGCCTCACCGACCACTGTGGTAGGAGAACAGACGAAAAGCACGCCGTTCGGTAACTTAGAGTCACCTCTTAATCCTGTTGCGATGGCGATTGTCTCGGGTGCGACGTATGTCGCAAGGGCGTTTAGTTCTGAACGCGCACAACTCGCGGAATTGATGCATGACGGGATGCAGCACAAAGGGTTTGCATTCATTGACGTTATCAGTCCTTGTGTGACGTGGAAGAAGGAGAAAATGGAGATTTTCGATTACTGGAAGGAGCGGGTCCATTCTCTTGAAGGTCATGACACAAGTGACAGGGCCGCTGCACTTGAACAAGCCGTCAAGACGGGTCATCAAACGCAGCTTGGGTTGTTCTACCACGATACGAGCCGCCAGTCATTGAATGATATGGAACCCGTCTTGGAAAACGGTCCTATAGTGCATCAACCGATGGGCGTCAGCAAAGAACAAGGCGATGCGATTATCCAGAAAATGATGTAAAGATGAACGGGAGCGATGGGTCATTGTGCTCGTCTATCCGTTTGATTTCTGATATTGGCTGTCGGGGCGGGTTGTATCCCGCCCACTGCCTTTTTTTATTGCCTACTACAGGGACGTTCACACACCATGCGTCTTCGTGCTTCCCAACTCACCAAGGACTTCGGACATCGTTCAATTGTCAAAAACGTCACACTTTCGGTTAACCCTGGAGAGGTGGTTACGATTTTCGGTCCCAACGGTGCTGGGAAGACGACGCTCATCAAAATTCTCGCAACTCTCTTGAAACCGACATCTGGTGAACTTGAGATTGAAGGCACGGATGCAATTGCGGATTACGCAGACGTACGAAGCACGCTGGGGGTCGTTATTCATGAAATGCTTGCTTATCCAGCATTCAGTCCGTATGAAAATCTCAGGTTTTTTGGACAGATGTACGGCGTTGAGCAGTTAGAACATCGCGTGACAACGCTCCTTGCTGAAGTCGGCTTGCAACGCTTTGCTCACGAACCGCTGCACATTTTCTCACGTGGCATGACACAGCGTGTTATGATTGCCAGAGCTCTTCTTCATTACCCTTCAGTGCTATTATTTGACGAACCCTTCTCTGGATTAGATGCTTCTGCGAAGCAGTTTGTTTTGGCGCGTATTGCGCAGGAAAAACAAAACGGCAAAGGTATTGTGGTCACGACACACAATACAGAGTTGGGGTATCTCGTGGGTACACGATTTTTCTTTATGATAAATGGAGAGTTGGAAGAGGTTGCGCAGGAAGGCGAGATTACGGCGGAGGCGTTACTACGTATGTACGAGGAGCGGTTAACATTTTAATAATTGGATTTTCGCTCAGCGTTCTTTCATCAAGATAGTTTGTCGTAAAGGTGTGAACGACGACATTCTCGTAAGAATTGAGACAAACATGAAGGCACTCCGTCAGATTGGTGCATTGATTCGCAAGGACCTTGGACTTCAATTTCGTTCAAAGGAGACGCTGGTATTAATCTTCGTTTTCAGCGTATTAGTTGTCCTAATTTTTGCGTTTGCGTTTGGTCCGATTTTTCCAGAGAAGGTAGAACGTGGCAAATTAGCCGCCAGCGTCCTCTGGGCAGCGTTCGTTTTTGCGGGAATTATTACCTTGAATCGTTCATTTGCGGTGGAACGTTCCCACGGTGCTTTACACGGCATTCGGCTTACGGGTGTTGATGTAAGTAATTTGTACTTTTCCAAAGTTATTAGTAACGTCGTTTTTCTGTTTCTATTGGAAATTGTTATTACTCCCATCACGCTTCAATTCTTAGATTTGCTGGATGTGGTAACGGTGAGCATATTACTGAAATTGCTCGGTGTGCTGAGTATTGGTATGCTTGGTTTTTGTGCCGTTGGCGTGCTGTTAGCTGGCATGTCCACAAATACAAGCGGTGGCGAAAGTTTACTCTCCGTAATTCTACTCCCTCTTGTCATTCCAATTATTATGGGCGGTGCGAAATGCACTGTTTCGCTTCTGGTGGTAGGTGGATTGGGGGACGGATTTTGGCTGAGTTTACTTGTCGGGTATAGTTTAGTCTTTTTAGCAGCCGCGTATCTACTCGCGGATTTTGTCATTGAGGAATAGCGTGTCAGTTATCAGTTTGCCTCGCGGTGAGAGTTAAGAGTGGCTTGATTATGTTAGACGCAGTGAAATTTAGACCCAGAAACCAAATTTTACCTTCAAAAGGAGAAACAACTTGTCAGAAATTATCCATATCCATGCCCGCGAGATATTGGACTCGCGTGGTAACCCAACGGTTGAGGTTGACGTTAATTTAGCATCAGGTGCCTTCGGACGCGCCGCTGTTCCATCTGGCGCATCTACAGGTGAACACGAGGCGGTTGAATTACGTGATGAGGATGCTGCCCGCTATTTGGGGAAAGGTGTCCAGAAAGCCGTTGAAAATGTTAACACTGTGATTGCTGCAGCCCTCGCGGGAGCAGATGTCTTTGCGCAGAACGATATTGACACGGCTATGCGTGAGCTTGATGGGACGGAGAACAAAAGTCGTCTCGGCGCGAACGCAATTTTGGGTGTTTCCTTGGCTGTTGCTAAGGCGGCGGCGGACGAAGTAGGACAACCGCTTTATCGCTATATTGGCGGCGCGAATGCGAAGGAACTTCCGTTACCGATGATGAATATCCTGAATGGTGGTTCGCACGCCGACAACAACGTTGACATCCAAGAATTTATGGTGATGCCATCGGGAGCAGCGAGTTTCGCCGATGCGCTCCGTATGGGTGCTGAGATCTTTCACAATCTCAAAGCGGTCTTACAAGCACGGAATTGCAACACTGCTGTCGGTGATGAAGGCGGGTTTGCACCGGATCTGGGATCTAATGAGGAAGCCATCGCGGTAATCATTGAAGCCATTGAACTTGCGGGGTATGTCCCGGGGGACGATGTGCTCTTAGCGTTGGATGCTGCTTCGAGTGAGTTTTACAATCGGGACACCGGCACTTATGAATTAAAAGCAGAGGCACAGCCAACGAAATCGCCTGAAGAGATGGTTGCCTTTTACACCGGACTTTGTGAGAGATACCCTATCATCTCTATTGAGGACGGTATGGATGAAAACGACTGGAAAGGTTGGAAACAGTTGACCGAGGCGATCGGCGATAAGGTTCAACTCGTTGGCGATGATCTGTTTGTCACCAACACGACCCGCTTGCAGCAGGGGATTGATGAACACATCGGGAACTCTATTCTGATCAAAGTCAATCAGATTGGCACTTTAACAGAGACCCTTGATGCTATTGAACTTGCACGACGTTTTAACTATACGGCTGTTGTTTCACACCGTTCGGGTGAAACAGAAGATACCACTATTTCTGACTTGGTTGTTGCGACGAACTCGGGACAGATCAAAACAGGGTCGCTCTCCCGTACGGATCGGGTCTGTAAATATAACCAGCTCCTCCGCATTGAAGAAGCGTTGGGAGAGAGTGCTATTTTTGCCGGAAAGAAAGTTTTCTACAATTTGGGAGATCTCCGCTAAGTGCTTACATCCGTATAGGAGCGGTTCTCGTGCTGTTCCAGAATGTTCTTTTTAGAGGTACACCTTATGCGTATTTTTCGTCCAATCCTATTTCTGATTGCCCTTGCTTTACTTGTGGTCAGTGTCAGACAATTCATGAACGGTTATGATGATTGGCAACGCGCACAGTTCGCTGAAGAAGCCTATCGTGGCGAGATACGGGCATTGGAAACCGAACGCGACCGACTTAAAAAACGCGTTGAAATGCTGAAAAATGACGAGTTAACAAAAGAACGGCTCGCCAGAAAACGGCTCGGTTATATTCGGCCTGGTGAACTCAAGTTTAAAGTCGTTAAACCTGATGCTGTTAAATGATTCGTAACGGTGTTTAAATTTTTCTTGTTTTTTTTCTGCGCGCTGCTATAATAAAGTGGAATTTCGCATAGCAGGCAGAAACACCTGTTGTGTCGATGATACCGACCTATTACTCAACGTTTAAAGTAAGGGAGGAAAATAGAATGTTCGGAAGAAAGAAAACACAGATTCCGACAATTAGTTCCGGGGTTGCAGGACCGCTCGGCGTGTTGCATCTTCCACGATTCTGGTCGAAAGTGCTAATGGATGCCAAAGGTGTCCTCCATGAAGATTACCCCGCATGCGGTGCAGGCTTCGATCAGATGGTGTTAGATGGACTCGGACTGGATAAGGATGCTACATTGGCATACATCAACGACAATTCGCCGACCTACCCACAATTTGAAGCGTGGGTTTCGGAAAACGGAAGTTTTGACCAAGCGGCAGTCGATGAACTGAACGCCGCAATTACGGGCTACAATCACGACGATGATACCCGCGGAAGCATTCTCGGTGCAAGCGGTGTTGAAGACGACGGCTCTATCTTAGATGCTGTTAATCTCAATAATCTTGATGACTGGTATGAACTTCACGCCAATTTATAGTAACCCTTTAGATATTTCATGTAGGCGGGGTTTTTAACTACGCCTACATGAAACACATCTCTTTCCTTCCGACCTAATTCAGTTTGCTATCGCTCAAATTAAGCATGTAATGCATCAACCAACATACTAACGACAGGATACCTTCATGAAGTTACAACTCGTTATTACCTGCGTCTTCTGTCTTTTGCTTCTGTCATTTTCTGATGCAACCGTTCCTTCCCGATACGCGAAGCAATCCACCGAATGGTTCCAAAGCGAGGAAGGTCGCCGCATTGCCGACAACGTCCTCACGTGGCAGACACCGCACGGCAGTTGGCCGAAGAATCGAGACACGGCATCTGAGCCGTTTGATGGCAAAAGCGAGGATCTGCACGGAACGTTTGACAACAGTGCCACGATTGGCGAACTACGGTTTCTTGCGCGTGCGTTTCGTGCGACAAACGTGCCACGCTATCGAGATGCATTTCTCAAAGGGCTTTCCCATATCCTTGAGGCGCAATACCCGAATGGCGGGTGGCCTCAGTATTACCCGCTAAGCAAAGGCTACCATCGCCACATCACGTTCAATGACAACGCTATGGTGCGAATTCTCGAACTTCTCCAAGATGTCTCCGAATCTTCAGACTATGGGTTCTTGGAAACGGCGTACCGCACTCAGGCTAAAGCTGCTGTAACCAAAGGTATCGACTGCATCCTACGCACGCAGATCAAACAGGGGGGTAAACTCACTGCTTGGTGTGCGCAGCATGACGAAAAAACGCTTGCGCCTGCGTGGGCGCGTTCCTATGAGCCGCCATCGATCTCAGGTGCTGAAAGTGTCGGTGTTGTGCGTTTTCTGATGTCGGTCGAGGAACCCACGCCTGCGATCATCGCTGCTGTTGAGGGGGCCGCCGAGTGGTTCAGGAGTGTCGCAATCGACGGCATCCGCTTAGAGGTGTTCACTGACGCAGCGGGGCAGAAGGATAAGCGGGTCGTGGCGGATCCCGACGCAGGACCGATCTGGGCGCGTTTCTACGAGATCAGCAGCAACCGTCCAATCTTTCTCGACCGCGACTCGGTCGTCCGCTACTCGTTCTCCGAGCTCGGGCAGGAACGCCGTAACGGCTACGCCTACTACGGTAGCTGGGCGAATAGGTTACTCACAGATGCGTACCCACGGTGGAGAGAAAAACACAAACTCCCGAAGGAATAACCGATTCACGTTAACTACTTATCCGCTTCTGTGGTCAGTTCGATTGCTTTACCCGTTGCAGAAGATTCAAGTCCCGCGAGTAGAATTTCAGTAACATGCCGCGCCGTGTAGACGTTTGAGAGTGGTGGTTGCGTCCCTTCGCGGATATGTTCGGCGAAATGCGCGTGCATACCGCTCGGTGCAGCGTCTGAGCAATCAATCGCTTTGACATCAACGGGCGCGTGTTCGCGCGTGTAAGAGGTGGGTGTCAATTGACTGAGTGCTGCGCCATCTTTACCGGGCATTACGAACTTACCGGCTGTGCCGTGTACACTCCCTTCACCCGTGCGTGCGGGATCGCACCAACTCGTCTCTGCAGTAACGATTCCACCGGATTGCATCTCAAGCGCGAGTGTCGCGACATCCTCTAATTCGGTCGGTTTATCGAAAGTAGAAACGAAACCGGTCACCCGTTTGAAAGTGCCGAGCATTGCGACGAGACTGGACACAGCATAAACACCCATGTCGAAAAGTGCCCCGACGCTTGCTTGTTTCGCGTCGAAGAACCACAGATCGTCTCCTGTTTCACCGAAGATATCGCGAATCTCAGCGTAATAGATTTCTGGTCCGCCGTGGCTACTCCGCATCCTTGCCCCGGAGACGCGTCCGATTGCCTCCTCAGTGATCAATTGACGTATTTTATAGACAGCGGCATTGAAATGCGGGAGACACATCACCGTTTTACCGCTGGTTTCGGCTGCTGCGACAAATTGATTCGCTTCGTCCATCTCGCCGCAGAGGGGTTTCTGCATGAGCACATGCTTGCCTGCTTCCAGTGCTTTGACCCCCCACGAGACGTGCAAAGGGTGTGGTGTGCCGACAAGGATCGCATCAAGCGTCCCATCGGCGATGATTGTGTCATAGTCCTGTGTCCAGCGCGGTATGTCGAACGCTTGACATTGGTGTTTGAGACGGTGTTCGCGTCTACCGCCGATAACACTGACTTCAAAATCGGAGCCTGCTGCGAGGTCGGGGAGATGCATCCGGCAGACGATGCCGCCTGCACCGATAACGCCAAGTTTAAATTTTTCCATAACATTTCCTTTGTGGGTAAATGACTTAAATGGGTTTAAGCACAACATTGCGATAGGCGACGGGTCCGTGGTCTCCTTGCAACAAAAGTGGGCCTATAGCGGCTTCTTCTTCCACCATCGCGCCACGTGTGCAACCGACGACTTCAACATCTTCATGGATGATCTGTCCATTCCAGATGACCTTGACAAAAGTAGCATTGGCAATCTTATTACCATTGGCATCAAACTTTGGTGCGCGGAAGGTGATGTCGTAGGTTTGCCACTCCCCAGGGGGTTTACTTGCATTGACACGGGGTGGTACGCCATCTACCGGCTGATTGTTGATCCAACGACAATATACACCGCCACAGGTACCGTAGCGGAGTTCTGTCTCACCCCAACTATCCAATATTTGGATTTCATACCTACCCATAAGGTAAACGCCGGAGTTGGAGCCTTGCGGTACCATAAATTCCACGTGGAGTTCACAATCACCGTATTCTGCTTCGGTGTAGATGTCGGCGGTTCGTCCTGTGGGACCGTTGTAAAAAATGCTTTCGCCGGTTGTTGTTGCGAGCAGTTTCGGATCATCTGGATTGAGAGCGACACCGCCAGCCGCATCCCATTCATGCTGGGGTGCGCCGCCTCGTGCGAGCCAACCGTCCATGTTTTTACCATTGAAAAGGTTCATTCCATTTTCGGATTGAGACATCAGGGTCCCTCCAATTTTTTCGTAAGTCTTGCAAAATGTTAAGAGAACAGTTTACAGGTTTTCTGTGCTAAAAGGTGTTGACATATTTCGGCAGATAAGGTATGATATTTACTATCAAGGGCTGTTTCGTAAGCGACATAGCCCAACGCGTTAAAAAAGAAATTGTACAAGGACAATAAAAATTCATGAAACAGGTTTTCTTATTTTTAGGGTTAGCCCTACTGATGGGAACGATTGCCCTTTTCGCGCTTTGCGGTTACGATAAGATCGGGACACTCTACGCAGCACCTGTAGAGACTGATGCGTCTAACACAAAAACGCCGTTTGCTGAAGGTTGCGATAAGTGTCACGGGACCGAACCCGCCTATCAAGAGTGGCAACACGCGGGACACTCACACGCCCTGGTCAACCTGATTGAGGGTCCGTATGAGGTGCAGACATCTTGTCTGAGTTGCCATTCCGCTGGTTACGAAGTCTTTAGCGAGCGGGTCTATCCGGGCCATCCGTATAACATAGAGACGGCGGTGAATGCTGTTTCTTGTTCTATGTGCCATTCCCACACGAGCAAATCGGAACATTTACTGGTGAAACCCGCGAAAAAGTTATGTGTCACCTGCCATAAAATGGACTGCGGTTGTGCGGGTGCTGGTATCGTCCACCAGTCTCAATCGGAGATGTTCCTTGGACGCGAGGGTGCTGGCGTAAAACGGATGCCGTCGCCACATGTGCGCGTAATGAAGAAACGGTGTGTACACTGCCACATGGCGAAAGAGGACCCTGAAGCAGTTGCGAAACACGGTGGACATACATTTATTGCTGACTTTTCGCTATGCAGTACTGCGGGTTGTCACGATAGTGCGGATAATAACATGGAGACGAAGTTACCGCAGTATCGCGCTGAGATAGCGGCAAAGATGCAAGCCGTCAAGGCGATGCTTGACGCTGCGCCTGACAAAACTTCACAGGACTATCTGGACGCAAAGTTGAATTACGACATGGTTAAAGGCGATAGCGGATACGGGCTTCACAATATACCGTATGCGAACGCGCTTCTTGATTATAGCCTTTCGCTCAAGAGCAAACTTGAGTAGTGAGCGGTGTACATCTTCACTGGACGCGTTTGTGAGTTATTGCGTCTCCGAGTTGAGTGCGGCGCGCAGCGGTACATCTTGATCCTTCGGCAGATAGTAGCTGAGCGGGTCGCTGACGACCCCGATTAATTGTTTCTGTATAGGGTTGCATTTGGCAACCAGTTCGTCAGGCATCGTGATATAATCCATCGGTTTAACCCAGCGATAAGCGTATCCCATGAAGATGGTTTTGCGCGGCATGCCGGACCAGTTGTGTCCGATACCGTGCCATGTGCGTTGTTCGAAGAGAAACGCATCTCCAGCATTGACATTCATGGAAATGGCACCACGTGCCCCACCTGTATCTGGATCGGTTGCGGGTCTGCCTGTCAATCGGTTACTTCCGGGTACCAGTACAGTCGCGCCAGAGGCGGGATTGGATTGGTCGCTGATCGCGTAAGCGATCTTAAGCATGATCCGAGGATGGGGCTCCTGCATTTCGGCATGTGACGTGCCACCGTCGCGGTGCAAGCCGATACGGTTCTTCACCTCAGAAGGGGGTTCCTCTTTTGAAGGGAGTACAATGAGGTGGGACGTAATCATCTGTACGTTCCAATTGAGCACCCCGTAGGCGAATGGCACGGTTTTTTGCCAATCAAGAAGTTGGAGAAATGCCTCATGGTGCGTGATGCAGTTACGGAGATTCAATTTACCGCCAGCTTCAAGTCGACCTGCAGCTTCTTCTTTGGCATAAACCTCGTCAACAGCGGCATCAATTTCCGCGACGACATCGGATGGTAAGGCGTTCCTAATCAACAGGTACCCGTTGTTTTCGACGAATTCTTTGTGTTGAGGTGTAAAGACGGCTGCTTCCTTAAGATCTGTTGTCGTATCCATAGAGTTTATCCTTTAGTGTGCTGAAAATAACCTTGATCTACTATCAAGATTTGAATCATGCTATGCATTATACAAGACATACCGAAAAAATTTCAAAGCAATTTTATTTAATGTTTAGGCAGATGCTGTTGGAAAATGAGGACCAAGGCGATCAATAGCAAACAGTGCACCGTTCTTTTCAAAAGTTCGCGATGCCGTCAAAAATCGTCTGTTAAACACATGCACACTGACGTATGAAAGAGAGGAAGCCCCACGCGATTTGAAAAGCGAATTAAGTTCAGAACCTTATAGATTCAGAGAACCTCCCGAACAAAATAGTCGAAACATTAAGTTTGGCGCGTCATGGCGAGCGATCCTACTCGGCACGCTCCTTATTATCCCGAACATGTACTGGATTCTGGACTCTGCCGGGCAAGGGTATCCGACGACTATTTCTCTCTATTTTAACGTCATTTTCTGCGTTTTTGTTATCACGGGTGTTAACCTCGTCTTGGAACGGGTAGCGCCTGGGATCGCTATGCAACAGGGCGAATTGCTGACGGTTTACGTCATGCTGGCGATTGCTTCTTCATTGGCGGGGCACGATGTACTTCGCGTTTTGATTCCGATGATTCCGTATGCATTCTGGTACGCAACGCCAGAAAATGACTGGGCAGACCTGTTTCATCGGTATATTCCAGATTGGATGGCTGTCAAGGAGCGGCTTTTTTTAACGGAGTATTATCGTGGTGAGACGACCCTTTACCAGTGGGAAACCGTACAAGGTTGGCTGACGACGACCGTTGCTTGGGGCGGCTTCCTATGCGTGATGGTATTCCTAATGGTGTGTATCAACAGTCTCGTCCGGAAACAGTGGACGGAACACGAAAAGCTGAGTTACCCCATTATTCAGTTACCACTTGAATTGACGACCGGCGGTAGAACAAATCTGTTAACAAACAAGATGATGTGGCTTGGGTTCGGGATTGCCGGAGCGATTGACATCCTCAATGGACTTCACTATCTCTATCCGAGTGTACCGAGTTTGGGTGGGAGGCTCTACGATTTACGTCCATTTTTTACACAGAAACCGTGGAGCGCGGTGGGTTGGACACCTATTGCTGTCTTTCCGTTTGCAGTGGGCATCGCTTTCTTTATCCCACTTGACTTGTCGTTTTCATGTTGGTTTTTCTATCTCTTTTGGAAGGTGGAGCGGGTTTTTGGAGATGCCTTGGGCGTACGAGGCATGCCGAATTTCCCGTTCACGGATGAACAGTCTTTCGGTGCATATCTCGGTTTATTTGTTATCGCTATTGTAGCGACGCGAAAGCATCTCGCACAAGTCGGACGCAAGTTGTTTAGAAATGACCCGCGTATTGACGATTCGGATGAGCCGATGTCCTATCGGGTGACCGTATTAGGGCTGATTGGGAGTCTGATCTTTATCGTTGGATTCTGTAAAACGGCGGGTATGTCTATCTGGGTGGTTCTCGTTTTTTTTGGGATCTATTATGCGATTTCTACTGCGGTAACCCGGATGCGTGCGGAACTCGGGTCGCCGGTGCATGACTTGCACTTTATTGGTCCTGATGAGATGATGCCTCGTATTTTCGGAACGCGACTGCTCGGCCCGCACAACTTAACGATAATGGCGTATCTGTTCTTTTTCAACCGTGCCTATCGCGGGCATCCGATGCCGCACATTTTGGAGGGATTTAAATTAGCGGAACGCACAGGGATTTCCAATCGACGATTGCTTATTGCTATGTGTGTTGCGATTGTTATCGGGACATTCGCTTCGTTCTGGGCGTTCTATCATATCTCTTATATTGAAGGTGCGCGCGATTGGTTCGCGGGACGCCCCTTCAACCGGCTCCAGAGTTGGTTGATTTCGCCGAGAGCGCCAGATGTACCGGCGATTGTTGCAATGTGTATCGGGTTCCTTATTACTGGATTTTTGATGGTTATGCGGATGCGGCTTTTTTGGTGGCCCTTTCACCCTGCTGGATTTGCAATTTCCAGCAGCTGGTCGATGAACGTGTTTTGGTTCTCGATTTTGGTGAGTTCGGTCATCAAGTGGATTATTCTTCGGCACGGGGGTATGAGTGCGCACCGAAAATTGATTCCGTTCTTTCTCGGTCTAATCTTAGGTGAATTTATCGTTGGCAGTGTATGGAGTATTATAGGGATTACGACGAACCAACCGATGTACCGATTTCTATTTTAATAGTTTTCAGTTATCGGTTTTCAGTTACTTTGTTGTGGTATCAAAGTTCCTGTGGGTGCTACAAGAAAATTGAATGCTACAAGATATTAACTGATAGCCGAGTGCTGACTGCTGATAGCCATTCATAGGAGAAAACTATATGATTCGTGAGGCGATTCAACAGGTTATGGCAGGGAACGCCTTAACTGAAGCAGAGATGGTTGATACCATGAACGAGATCATGGAAGGTGAGACGACAGATGCGCAGATCGCCTGTTTTCTTACTGCGCTACGGCTTAAAGGTGAGACAATAGAGGAGATTACGGGTGCGGCGCGCGTCATGCGTGACAAAGCCACGCCTGTTCCTACCAAGCATCCATTAGTTGTTGACACGTGTAGCACAGGTGGCACAGGGCTGAGTCTTTTTAACATCTCAACGACTTCTGCTTTCGTTGTCGCTGGAGCAGGTGTGCCGGTCGCGAAGCATGGGAATCGAGGCGTAACGCGGCAGAGTGGCAGTGCGAATGTACTGATGGCATTGGGTGTGAATATTGAGATTAGTCCTGAACATGTTGGACACTGCATCGACGAAGTTGGTATCGGTTTTTTATTTGCACCGGCACTGCATGGTGCGATGAAGTATGCTATCGAGCCGCGACGAGAGATCGGTATCCGAACCATTTTTAATGCCTTGGGTCCGCTGACGAATCCGGCTGGCGCGCAGGCACAAGTGCTGGGCGTTTATGCCCCAGAACTCACTGAAACGCATGCCAATGTGTTGAACAACCTTGGTTGCAAACACGCCTTTGTTGTCCACGGGGATGACGGTTTAGACGAAATCACAACGACAACAACGACGCGTGTGTCGGAGCTGCGGAACGGCACTATCGAGACTTACACGCTTGATGCAACGGCGTTCGGAATTCCGAAAGCGGAATCCACTGCGCTCTTAGGTGGTAGCCCTGAGGAGAACGCTGAGATTACGGTCAATATCTTGAAGGGTGAAAAGGGACCCAAGCGCGATATTGTTGTACTAAATGCTGGTGCTGCGATTGTTGTAGGTGGGAAAGCGGATAGTCTTGATGCTGGGATTGAACTCGCAAACGAATCCATTGACTCAGGCGCGGCACTAACGAAATTAGCAGGGCTAAAATCAATGTCGAATGATTAGCCTATTATGGGTAGGAGAATAAACGGATTGATATTAGACACAATCATAGCGCATAAACAGAAAGAGTTAGCAGCTGAACGGGCACAAGTGCCACTTGTGGATCTGGAAGCAGCGGTTGAAAATCTTCCACCGACGCGGGATTTTCGCGATGCTATCGTCGGTGGCGATACTGTCAAACTTATCGCAGAGGTAAAGAAAAAATCGCCGAGTAAAGGTATTATCCGAGAAGATTTCCATCCGGTGTCGATTGCTGAAACCTACGTTGAAAACGGTGCATCCGCTATTTCCGTACTCACAGATCAGCATTTTTTCGCGGGTGAACTCGACTATCTGCGCGCAATTCGTGCTGCTGTTGACGTGCCGCTGCTAAGAAAAGATTTTACGATAGATCCATATCACATCTACCAAGCACGCGTCGCGGGCGCGGATGCAGTCTTACTGATTGTAGCTGCGTTGACAGCAGGGCAATTGCGGACCTTCATGGATGTCGCAGCATCGTTATCGCTGGCGTGTCTGGTGGAGGTGCATACACGTGAAGAATTGGCGATTGCGTTGGACGTGGATGCACAGATTATCGGTATCAACAACCGTGATTTGCGGACATTTCACACGGACATTGCGACAACATTCCAGTTACGTGAAGCGATTCCGACAGATAAGGTTGTGGTCAGTGAAAGTGGTATCTATTCGCGTGAAGACGTAATGCGGCTGCAGGAAGCCGGTATCCATGCGATGCTTGTCGGTGAGTCATTAATGCGGAGTCGTGATATTGGCGCACAAGTTCGTCGTTTGATCTCTTAAAATTAGAAACTACCAGGACTTACGCAAATTGAGCAAAAGTGGCAATTTCCGTATTTTTAACCCCCTTAGAAGAAACACCCAGCAAAAACACCCCCTTATCAGGGGGACTTTAAGAGGAAATGCGTAAGTCCTAACTACATGGAAATGACGGTAATACCGTGGCGTTTCAGGAGGGCAGTGGTTACGCCATCGCCAGATGTGAGTGTGCCTGAGAAAGTGCCGTCGTAGATGTTTCCACAACCACAGGACGGACTTCTTGCTTTGAGAGTCACCTGCGTTGCTCCGTGTGATTGCGCAACCTGTAAAGCGTGATGCGCACCCTTCAAATATGCCGCAGTCACGTCTGTTCCATCAACAGTCATGACTTTCGCCTTACCATTGAGAACATCATCTCCATCGCCGCCGACGATTTCTGCGGGCGGGCGCGGTGTCGGCAACCCACCTGCCTCTTCTGGGCAGACAGGGATCAGTTCATCCGTTTCCGATTGTTTTATTGCTGTTTCATTTCGGCTGTCGCCGCCGTCGTATCGGCAGCGAACGCCTAAGAGACAGGCACTAATGACTACTTTCATCTTCTCGTAATTCTTTGAACTGCTTCATGATTAAGTCTGTCTCACCTGTTTTCAACTGCAGGTAGGTGTCTTCTAACTGGCAGAGTATCGCGTGCAGTAATGAGGCACGACAGACCTTGGTGTTCTGATTTTCAGAATGCGCGCACGCAATACGCACAGAGGTTGCTGTCTCACGTAATTCGGGTGGAAAATCCGCTAATACGTTATTGACATTCACACCGAAGCCTAAGACAAAAAATGGGTGCTGCTGCGCGTCATAGGCGAATTCTGTTAGCACGCCTGCCACTTTCCTTTTTTGGATACGGACATCGTTGGGTGGCTTAATCTGTGCGTCAAGTCCATGCGTCTTTTGAATTGCATGTGCGATCGCGATTGCGCCGATGAAATTAGGGAGCGGGACTTGATCGCTTAGCAACCGATGTCTAAACACAACTGACACGAGGAGACACTTGCCCGGGGGTGCTTCCCATCTTCTGCCATATCTTCCACGGCCTGCGGTTTGATGTTCCGCAATGATGAGTGTTCCCTCTGCTGCGCCTGTTTTTCCACGTGCGATGGCAATATCATTGGTAGAGGCGACTTGGGGATGATGCTCAATCTGGTGTCCGATAAAGGCAGTCTGGAGGGTCGCGCCAAAATCCTTGATGTCCATAAGCACTACTGGCGCAGATGTTCTTCTGCCTCAATTTTCCACTGTTCTGGCGGATTGAGTTCGAGGAAGCGTTTCCATTGTGCTTTTGCTTGCTCGTGCTTTTCGGTATATTCATACATCAACGCGAGATTGTAGTTCGCTGTCAAATTGCCCGGTTCCAATTGTATCACACGTTCAAACTGCTCCGCAGCTGCGCCGAGTAGATCCATACTGAAGAGGTTATTCGCGTAACTAAGCAGCGTTGGAACGTGAGTGTCATCTAAGGCGAGTGCCTTCTCTAAGGTTTCTTTCGCGGCGTTGTAATCCAGGGCGTGAGCGTAGTAAAGGTCTCCAAGACGTTGATAGGTCTTGGCGGCAATGTCGTCGTCTTTTTCAGGGGATTGTTGAATAAGTGCGACTTCCGCTTCGTAGTGTTTGATTGCTTCCTTCCATGCCTGTTCCCATTCTGCGATTTTGCCGAGATGTAGGTGAGTTCCCCTATATTTTGGTGCGTAAGAGAGCATTTTTTTAAAAGTCTCTTTTGCGAGGTTGTGTCGGTCAATTTCGAGATAAAGTACACCGATGTTATAATTTGCCTCAAGGTTTCTGGGTTGGAGTTCAGCCACCTGTTTGAAATCCTCTAAAATTTGGCTATAGCGATAAAGCGTTTTGCCAATTTGCCTATAGCGAAGCGTGAGCATTCCGCGATAGAAGTAGGCATCCACGTAAGTTGGATTCAGAGCAATAGTTGTGGTGTATTCTTTAACTGCCATTTCTGCATGTTTATGATAATCGTCTCCGAGCGTTTCAGCGTGCTGATCGAGCAGACGCGCGTAACTGTAGTGCCAATCAAAGTTATCGGGGTTGTAATGATTTGCGAACCCGTAGTAGCGAATTGCGTTCTCGCGTTCGTCACGTTTCTCAAAAATAACAGCAAGGAGATGATGGAGTTCAGGATGTTCGGGTTCGATCTCCAATGCGGGTTGATAGACGCGAAGAATGTTATCTTCGTCGTTGCGTTGGCGATAGATCGCACCGAGACGGAAGAAGGGTTCCACTTCTGTTGCTTTAACCCCTGGCATAGGGGTTTGTAAACTACGCCCGATGTCGTTTTCAAGCAGTGTCGTATCAAGGGTGATTGTTTTCTCGTAATGCACAATAGCGTTATCTATCTCGCCCTTCTGGTCAAACAGGATTGCTGCGTGATAATGCGCTGCGACATCGTCGGGACTTAACCGAATAGTTTCGAGAAATGCGGGTAAAGCATCGTTAGGCTGCTGTAGTGAAAGATAAGACAGTGCCAATAGGTAGTGTGCTTCAGTGGTTTCAGGGGCGATCTCAATAAGCCTGTGTAAGGTATCAACTGCCTGCTGATGTGCTTCGCGTCCTCGATAAATGTGGACCATTTTGAAAAGCACATCTGGTCGTTGTGGGTCTAATGTTAGCGTACGTTCATAAAAGGTAATCGCGCTGTCTGTATTACCGCTTCCCTCGTAGCTTTGTCCAAGGAGATAAGTGGCACTAACATCTTCAGGAAATAGTAGGAGGTGTATATTCAGCGGTTCGATCGCATCTTGATATTTTTCTTCATCGAAGGCGCGTTGTCCCTGCGTGATAAACCTATCTGCCAACTCTGGATTCAGCTCTAATGCGCGTTTAAAGTAGCCTACTGCTGTATCCACATCACCCTGTTGATGATGAAGTTCACCGAGTTTGAAGTAAGCATCGTTGAAATTTCCCAAATGGAGTTCAATTTGCAGATAACTTGTGTCCGCTTCGATAATTTCAAGCGTTTTCTCGTAATGTTGGATGGCTTTTTCGGTGTTGCCTGCATCGGCTTCAACGGCACCCGCATAAAAGTAGGAACGCGGGTCATCGGGGAGGACGAACATCGCTTTCTCTAAAATTGGCATCGCTTGCTGGGGTGTAATCAACCCTGCGAAGTAAGGTTCCAAGGGTTCATAGAAAGTGTCCTTGAGGCTTGGCGTGAGGGACAGTGCTTGTTGGTAATGGTGTAGTGCTGTCTCGGTGTCTCCGTTGGTATAGAAGATTTCTCCGAGTGCGAAATGCGATTGCGCATGGGTAGGTTCCGCCGCAATTGTGCGTTGATAGAGTTGGATTGCGCCATCCGTATTGCCTTTTTCACTGAAGATAACCGCCAACTCGTGAAGCATCTGCACTGAGTAGTCTTGATACTTGGATCCTTTAGCGTACTCTTCCAACGCGTCGTCGAAAAATCCTTGTGTAGCAAGGACCTGTCCAAGTTTGAAGTAAGCAGGTGCGAACTTTTTCTTTTGCTGCGTAATATTTTCAAACATTTCGCGGGCACGATCCATTTCACCTTGTGCGAAGTAGACTAACCCGATACCGTATTGCGGATATTCCCATTTTCGATTTAAATTTCGCGCAGTATCGAAGGCTTGAAGTGCTGCGGTGTAATCCCCGTGTTTTAAGTGGATTTCACCCATGCGATAGTAGACAGGGTAGTAGTTAGGGTTCAAACGGACACAAGTTTCAAATTCCGCAAGTGCGGATTCGACTTCACCTGTTTGTTGATAGATGCCACCAAGGTTGAAATGTGCCCAAAACAGGTCGGGTTCAATTTCGAGGGCGTGTTGTAGGTGGGTGACGGCTGTATCAAACCTCCCATCGGCTTTCGTAGCCTCAAGGGCGTGTACGTAGCCTAAGCCGTAGTAAAACGCGGCGTTCATTGCAGGCGAGGCGGACTGTTGTCTCTGAGAATTATCTTTTGGTGTTTCATAAAGCGTTAGGAGTGTGGAGAGTCGGCCCTGTTTTTCCCACTTGAGGATGAATTCACGGTGTTTCTCGGCAGGCTTTTTCTTTTCTTGTAGGACCTTTGTAAAGTCTTTTCTTATATTTCTTTCCCATTTTTCCTCTGCTATGGTAATTTGTGAAAAAGAGGTATTGAATATTAAACCTACAATTAGCAGTATAAATATGGGATTTAGGGCTATTTTTTTCATTTTGTTTTCCTTCGATAGACTGTAAAATATGGTTTTTCTACCCTGAAGTTTTATTGTTGGGGTTCTAATAGACGTTCAATTTTCGCGCGTGTCGGCATAGAAGGTGTTGCGCCGATGACAGTGACTGCTGCTGCACCAGCGGCATTTGCGAATTCAACTGCTGGACGTAAGGTTTCACCGCTTGCTAAGGCGGTCGCGAGTGCGCCACAAAACGCGTCGCCTGCACCTGTGGTATCTACAGGTTCGACAGGCAGCGCGGAGACATGTTCGGATGTTGTCGCCGTTAACATCAATGCCCCTTGCTCGCCAAGGGTTAGCACGACAGCGGTGTTTGCAGTATTCACCATACGCGTCCGCAACACCTCCGCCGCGCGGTGTGCCTCTTCGTGGCTGTTAACCTTCATCCCCGACAGCAATTCCGTTTCGGATTGGTTCGGCGTGAGAATATCGACAAATCCGAGAAGGCTATCCGGTAATGGTTGCGCAGGTGCAGGATTTAGGACCACTGTTGTACCGTGTTGCTTAGCAATAGCTGCGGCGTGTTCGGATGCCGCAATTGGTGTTTCCAATTGTAAGAGAAGTACATCCGCGGCTGCGATACAATCAGCGGCGGCATCTATATCTCCTGTCGTGAGTGCCATATTTGCGCGCGGCACGACGATAATGCTGTTATTACCACCCGGTTCAACGACGATTGTTGCTACACCTGTGCCGATGTCTGTACGTCTTGTGACAAACCTGCTGTCGATATGTTCATTTTCTATTGCGGCGAGTAGTATCTCTCC
This sequence comes from Candidatus Poribacteria bacterium, assembly GCA_003635255.1. Classification (GTDB taxonomy): domain Bacteria; phylum Poribacteria; class WGA-4E; order WGA-4E; family WGA-3G; genus WGA-3G. The sequence continues at coordinate 55,724 of PYJC01000109.1, forward strand.
AAATGGGTCAACACCGACACTTCCGACGAGTGTGACTTCAGCACCCAGCCGTGCAGCGGCGGTTGCCTGATTGAATCCTTTTCCGCCTGTGAAAATGTCAAAGGCATCGCCGATGAGCGTTTCGCCTTTATCGGGTCGCCGTATTGCGTGGCACACCAGATCAATGTTCAGACTACCCACAACGGCAACTTTCGGTGTTGCGCGGTTCATCACGACTTGCTCCTGTTCTTTTAACGATTTTGGACAATTATAGTTGACATAAGATGCCGTTGTCAAGGTTTATCGGAATTGAGGCAGAGCGTTTCAGTTTTAAGAGTTATGACTGAATAAGGTTAACTGCGAGTTTAGGTCTGTCAGCAAACTCTCGTAGTGTTTGCGAGATTTTTGTGCGTCCAGCGAACCGTAGGAGAGAAATGGCAGTGTTTCGCAAAGCCGCCATGACGTGTGGAATGCTGCCGGTTCGTGCCTGTGATGCGTCTTCATCGAAGATAACATCTCGCACCCAATGGAGTTTGTTTTCTATAGTCCAATGCTCCCGCCGAAGTTTGAGCAAGTCTTCAGCGGAGGCTTTTTCGGGAAGAAGACTTGTGATGCCATACTGCTTGTAGTGTGTGATTTCTCCGGTTTGGGTGTGCTGTCGCTTGATGTGATACTCATAGACTTGTGCGAGTCCGGGCCAGTCGGTATCGGGGGTCAACAAGGTGCTACTTCTCAGGGTTCGAGTGGTAGTAAACCCGTGTGCTGTTTCAACGTTGGTGTGTCTGTCAAGATGGGCTTCTGCCTGGGTGTGAAGGTTTTCAAACCGCCGGGCGTCTACTTCCGGGGGTCTGTCTCCGAGAGGGGTTCAAAGAGGTCTCGAATATCCTCGAACAACTGCTTCTGATTGGCTTTGACGGGGAGTGCGTAATCGGCATTTGCGGTGAGGATGTCCTTACAAAACCCACGCTGTGTCAGCAGAGCATCGGTTGTGATGACTTTCTCAGCGACATCAAAGTGTTTCAGGAGTTGGGAGGCTACGGGGATTTCGTTGGTTTTTTCACCGACAGCCCATTGCGCCAGGGGGATCCCTAACTCATGAGACACCGCAGCGAGTAAATGTAGCCTGCGGAACTCTTCAGAGTCGGTGCCACGCAAACTTTTTCCATCTATCGCAACGGCTTTCAGACGGCTCTCAAAAACCGAATGCTTTTGATAAGTCGTCATCACCCATTTCGTTAGGGTCTGTTCTAACTTGACGACATCAAGGTTCTTTAGGAGATTATGAAACGTGCTCCCAGAAGGCGTTTCTTTACGTCTGAACCCCAAGGCTTTTGCGAGTGCTAGCTGTCTTCGGAGCCACGTGGCTATGCAGGTATAACCTTTCTGACGACAAAGCAGCCCGACGACTAACACACCGAGCATTGCTGGCAAAGGATGCCGGAGACCTTTTTTCTTGCGTGGATCTGGAACTTCTGCTAACATATCAAGTAAGTGGCAAGAGGAATTTCTTGTCATGATTCACCTCAAAAACTTGTTGAATTTTAAGGTGAAGTATAGCAGAAGTCGCGTGAAATGTCATGCGACTTTTGCTTTTCTGAAAATATTAACACCTGTGAAAAAATACAACAAAAAAACTAAAACTGAAACGCTCTGGAATTGAGGTGTAAAGTTTTTGTCGTTGCGTATACGTTGGGTTTCACTCCTTTTTTTGTTGCTTTCAGGTGCTTGATGCTTTTGAAAATTATCCCGCTATGAGGTTTCCAGTAAGGTCCCGTTCAACCCAACCTACCGGATTTCGACTTGTTATACCAAATCTGAAAGATAAATTCGCACTTATGAGATTTTGAAACTCATGGTAGGTTTTCGCATATAAGAGCGCAATAATGCACGTCGCATTTGGGGTTTTTGCTTGGGTGTTTCTTCAAGTACGCCGCAGAATTGCGCGACTACGAACCCGTTTTTTTGTTAATGAGAAGCGGTTATTCGGAAATAGCATTAGGCAACCTCACCAGCGAAAGCGGAGATGTAGATGCTGTTAATGAAGGGGTATTGGCTTCGGACCGGCATCACCGACGCTGGAGGAAACTGCTTTTGAGTGTGAGCTGCCTCTGTTGTCCGTTCTTTTTGAGTGTGATGTGCTTGGTTTGGATGTCGGTGACATAGGTGTTGGAATCAAGTGTATCACTGATAGTGACGATGTGCGTCTGATTTCGGACGATGTTTTGGATGATGGCTTTCGGACGGGACTTTGCGTCTATCGGTATGATGGTTCCAAGCAAGCGATAAGGTTCTTGTGGACGCGGGGGGGGCCAACCCAACGGACGGAATAGATTGTTGTCAATGATTATGCGGTAGAAATCAGAGTTCTGGAAATGCTTTAATTTCACGTCTTCGCTTGGATGGGTGGAAGATTGGAAGCGGGCACGCGGCGGAGTTATGCTGCCTGTCGGGGGCGTTTGTGTTTTGACGGTTATCGTTGTGTTTTCGGGGTGCGTGGCGGTGTGGAGCGAAAAGAGTATCGCGAGGACAAGACCAGCGAGACCAACGAGACCGGTGCCGATGTGTTCTATGTGCTTGGTGGGCATGGTGTTTTCCTGATGAAAAAGAAGGGTATTCCGCGAAGGAGGCAGAACCCGACGGTAAGCGTTGCAAGGATGTAGCTTATGATTGAGAGAATGGCGTTATTGAAAACTGTCGCGCTGGCGAGGCTGATGAAGGCAAGCATTTTCACGGCACCGTAAAGTCCTCGGCTGATACGTGAGCGGGTGAGTGCGTATGTCCATCCATTTTTAGGGTATCCGTGTGTGCGTTGATAGGTATCAGTGATAACTCCGCGTGCCATGACTGTAATGGGCATCCATAGTGGTGTTAGTCCTATTGCTGTGAAATATATCCAGAACGTATTTTCGACAATTCTATCAGCAATAATGTCCAGTAACGCGCCTATCTCGGAGGTTTCATTGCGTCTACGGGCAACAATACCGTCTACGGCATCAAGCGTAAAGATGATGGCGATGGTGAATATCAGCGCGATGTCAAGAGCCCGGTGACGTCCGAACAAGGCGATGACCAGAAAAGTTAAGAACACGCGGAAAAGTGTGATGGTGTTTGCGAGCATCGTTATTCGGGTCGTAAATCCTTATCTATTTCTCGGAAACCGGTTTTCAGGTATTTCACATCCGTTTCGATGTCCGCTGGGTACGCAATTGCCCATATCTTTACAGTTGCATCGGAAAACAAGTTTTTCTTCGGATACACAGGGACAAACACCTCGCTCAACTCTCCTCGCAGAAACGAGTTGTGGGGGTCATTTTTCGTGAGCATAAGATGCGTTGCGCCATGCGTTTTGAGGTATCCGAGTGCCTCGCGTTCGGCAGTGGCGTTGTGTACGTGTTGGTGATAGAGACGTATCCAATTTTGGAGGTAGGTGTCTTGGTCGGTGATGGTTTTCACACCCGCAAGGACGTTGAGCTGGCTGCCGTACGTCCAGTGTGCGGCGACGATGGCGGTGTTCGCGACTGCGGACTTCATATACTCTAATGCATTTGTTACGTCGCGGGGCGGTGTCGAGGAACGCATGCGGGTTGCGGCATAAATGGAGCGCGTGGCGTGTGCGCCGAGTGGTGGCAAAAACAGCAGACCTGCAAGCAGTGCACTCGCGACGCAGGTTTTTAGGACGCTCTGTTGGCTGCCTTCTTTGACTTTACGACTCAGAACATCAGAAAAGAAGTCTATGATTTCTGCCGTAAAGAAGGCGAGGGGTACACCGATAAAGAAGTCGTAGCGTTTCGCGTCCCGGGCGAGGGCAACCCAGAAAACAAACCAGGCTGTAAAGGCGACAACTCTCATCAGACGCTGTTCGTTGGATTTTTCAAGCCATGCGGAGATCAGAAATCCTATTCCGGTACATGTAACCGCAATAGAAAAGAAAAATGTGACCTCGGATGCCTCGAAAAGATATTTCTCAAGTGGCTCTCGGAAAAAGGTTGTCGCCAGGAAAAGCAGAAGCGGGATGAGCAAGCAGGTACGATCGTAGTGACGTTTACTATAAACCACTATCAGCCCGATACTCCCTATGATAAAGACACTGCCATATCTAAAGACCCAATATCTCAATGGTGGGTTTGCCAGTTCCGTCATTGCCATCATCACAGCGTTTTGACTCAGTGGGACGGTGGTATCCGCAAAGGTCTTTTGTTGTATCCAGACATAGCCGATGAAAAGTGTCGCACTCCCAAGTATCAATCCGAGTGAAACGGTGCGTGTGTGTGGACGCAAACCGTCTACTTTTGAGAGGAGCAGATACCTAATAGTGCGCATCGCCAACAGGGCAATCGGCGGCATTAACACAAACGCTGCGAGGTGTTCTGCGAAGCCGTAGCCATTTCTATACGCGGGTGAGGCGAGGTAGAGTGTCGGGACGAAGCAGCACACCCACAAGGCATAAAAATCTAATCCTTCCTCTGTTTCGGTCGTCAGAAACCGCCACAACTCCACAACGATGATAACGCTCAAGAACACGCCAAAACCTTCCCAACTGATACCACCAAGAAAGACAATAAGCCCGCTGATGAGTGTCCAAATCAGGCGTTTACGTGGTGTTTGCGTTTCGAGAGATGTGAGATAGGTCACAACGGCAAGGAGACCGATCATCAAACAAAATGCGTCTCGGTCACCGAAGCCTGCGGTGGAGCGTTCGATGCTGCCGGGCAACGTTGCCAAAAGCACACCTACTATACTTGAAAAGAGAAGTCCATAGGTGTGGTAGAGGTAGAAACAGAGTGCGCCGAGACCGATACAGAAGCAGACGACGGGCATATAGAAGCAGACGTGATACAACGTGATGTTCGGAAAAATAAGGGAAACAGATTTCTGCGTGTAAGCGAGGACATAACCGTAGAGGTTCAGCGTCTGCCCTAAATCTCTACCGACAGGAAGCCAGCGGTGCATATCCCGGGCAGGCAGGTGTCCGTGTTCGGAAATCAGAGAAGCCTGCCAATAGTAGAAATAGCCATCGGTTTCGGTAAACTGCCCAATCGGGAGACTTTCTACACCTTGAACGCGGATCCAAAACGCCAAAAGCAGAAAAAAACGAGACCGGTGATGCGGATTGAGTTTCGTGGCATCTGAATATGTGCGGGTGAAGTGTTCAAGTGCTGCGGCATCCTCTCCGTCGGATGGCTTCAGACGATTCTTATTTGATCACGCCAAGTTCTTTCATCATTTTTAACTCTTCCTGATATGCCTTTTTATTCTCCTCTGTCGGAAATAAGATTGCTGTGACTCTGCTGCTCTCAAGACTCTCTTCAGGGGTCCTCTTAATGGAAATCACCGTTTCTCCATTTTTGAGAGCGCGATAAAACGGCTCATTGAGTTTCAGGTAGATGTCAATCTCTGGAATATCACCGTGTTGACGGATGAAAAACTGCCGTTTACTCTCCATCCACTCCTCGAAGGATAAATCCATAAAAGTTAAGGGGGCACCGCTTTCTTGTTCTTCTTCTTGATCTTCTTCTGCTTCCAATGGATCCTTCTCTGGATCCTTCACTATTCTCTTAATGTGTCGCTGAATCTGAAAACCTGATCCTGGCGCGTGCGAATCGGAATGACTGCCAACAGGCGGACGGTATCTCGTATCAGGGCGTATTTCCTCAAATACAGAAGCCTCGTTTTCAGACAGACTCCCATGGGGGTTTGTCTCCGAAGATGCTTCTATATTTGTTGGCGGTTGGGCATTGGGCAGATTTTCTACAAATCGTTTATTATCCCACTGAAGATAAAATACCCAAGCCGTACACAAAACGATCAGAACAAGCGCGGGGAAAATGAATCGTTTCATTTCTCAATCTCTCCTTATTATTGAAAACAATAGTTTGAAAAAATAGATGAGCAGCCCAGGCTGACGCACTTTGAGCAAAAAAGTAATATATTCGCCCAAAAGCGGCTATTTTTACGGATCCAACCCCCTAAAATCCCCCTTATCAGGGGGACTTTAAGAGGTCATAGGTCGGTTTCCCTCATAAAACTATCAACAGCAAATACGAAGCCGACAGGGCTATTTAGTTTTACACATTCGATTTATATGTGTGTATATTTTCCGCTGCAGGCGCGAGCTGCGCTCGCCATATTTCGGAAAAAACGTTAACATCTATAAACGAAAACCAAAGTCAAAACGAAAACTAAATTTCCATGCGAAGCCGACAAAAGGGGACGGGATGAGGACACCAGATGTGTGTACCCAACAAAATCTCATCAGTAATAAGTGAAACGTCATGGTTGATAGAGCAACTTCCACTTGTGTGTAAAGGATCCTCTTCATGATCTTCAAGGATATAATATGAGGTTCGTATAAGTGTTTTATTGAACTCATTCCCATGCAGGAAGCATACATCAACGGTGTAGTACTTTACGTGTTTGACTTTACTCGGATGTGCTTCACTCACCGGAACTAATAAAAGCAATCCTGTGAAACCTATCGTGAATAGACAGGCAAGTGCGATGATCTGACACAATGACATTTTCAAAGTGAATATGTTTTTCAGTAACGCAATGGGTTTGATGTCCCAAGTTGGTGTATTCGTCATTAGGTTCTCCTGTGATTATATCAAGTTTAAGGATTAATTGTCAAGAAAATCGTTTTTCACATTCGGATACAGTTCTATCCAAATGATAGCGTTTGGGTGAACTCGCAACAGTTGCGAAGTTCCTTAGTTGATTGCCAACATTGATTGAACAGGAGTCAATCTGTGTCGGCATTGGGTTGAAAAGTTATTTCTCCTTCTTAACCATTGCGGAGACAGGATCCGTGGGGTTATCCTTCGCGGCTTTCTTCCAATCCTTTATCACACGTTCCACTGTTTCCTCAACGTTAGAGTGAGAGATGCCGAGGGCTTCTGTAATCTCCGAGAATGATTGTCTATCCAAGAAGTACCGTTCCATAACATTTCTGTCTTTCTCGTCAGGGAGGCAGTCTATCAATGCGTCCAAGTTCTGCATAACGGGATTCGTCCATTTGATGAGGCGTTCCTGTCTTTTCTGAATCGCCTCGGCTGTCGAACCGACCCTTTCGGCTATTTGTACCGGGTTTAGCCGCTCATCACGTGCAAGTACTACGACTTCTCGGTCCTTATCCATATATGTGAGGAGACGGAGAAGTTGCTCTTCCCGATCGCGATGCGCCTCGGTTTGTGCGGTGTCAGTTTCCGCGCGTATTGATGCATAAAGTGCCTCTCCTTCGCTGACAGAAAGGCCATCAAATGATGTAGATGGCAAGCGTCGCTTTTGGCGTGATCTTCTTATCGCGTCAATCATGAGATTTTCCGCGACTCTTTTCAACCAATCCAACAACTTCTCCGGTTCTTGGATTTCTTTCCGCTTCTCTAAGGCTTTAATGAAGGTATCGCTGGTGATTTCACCGGGGTCTACGACGGTATCCGGATGATTTTGTCGCCTTCTATCAACTGTGTTGAAGACGATCTTGTAATACGCGTTGAAGAGTAGTCTACCTGCCTCTTCTTCATCGTCCGTTTCTACGAATTGCCAGTTTAAACGAACATCGTTCACTTCCTGACTATGCACCCCACCTCTTTGGAGATTAAAGTTATGATTGGCTTCAAATTGGCTTCACATATAATCACGAAAATTTGAGGCGAATTCCGACACAATATGTATTTTTTTTCAAAAATGTGTGTATCTATAACAAAATTTGCTTTTTTATCGTCTGAGATTAAGCAAATTTAGTAATAAATTGATTGGGGGGAATGGAGTTTAACAAATAAATTGGGTAATTGTGGCGATGCGACGTGCGATAAGGCACATCGCAACCCCCCTTTATCCCCCCTTATATGAAGATTAATTTATTAATTCGGTAATGTCAGAACGTGCGATGAATCGCACTACTACGAACGGGTTTGTTTGTAGTAGGGCAATTCATTGCCCGTCAATTACCGAAATATTTTCTTAAACTTCATTCAAGGGGGTAGGCGAGTACGCCGCAAATCACGGAAACTGTCTGAATCGCGGAGTGCGCGGAGAACGCGGAGAACGCTGAAAAGACAACGCTAACTCCTACATGGCGCTTCCTAAGAGATGGAGACCGTCAAAAATCTATCTCTTCATTCCGCGTCCTCTGTGTCTTCCGTGCCTTCCGCGATTCAGACAGAAAAGAGATCAGAATTACCGAAGTAAAAAATTAATCTTCATACAGTTTATTCTACAGAACAAGAGTTATAAGTTTAGACTTGCAAGCTGCGTCAAAAATTGCTATCATGCACATAATATCTTATGAACCGAAAGGGGGTGTGCTGAGGACGCTGATGAATTTTAGATTAAAATATGTAATTGGCTTTTTAATTTTTTTAGGACTTTGCTTCATCTTCCAGTGGCGTGCAGGGCAGATTAGCGATGCTGAAACGCTTGTGTGGTACAGTATCATTCCCCCGCTGCTTGCTGTCACGTTAGCGATCGTAACAGCCCGATTGTTTCCGAGTCTCTGTATAGCAGTGGGTGTTGGGCTTCTGCTCTCGTGGTATCAAAAAGGTGGGACGCCGAGCGGTTTCTTGGCGGAAGCCGTCTGGTTCGTCCGTGCCGTGAGTGTCGGAAATGATGGGATAGATCTCTTCAATTTCTGGGTAGTGTTATTTGTTTGTCTGATCATGGCGACGATCTCTGTGGTAGTCGCCTCCGGTGGCATTGGAGGTGTAGTTGTCTGGTTGTCTCAGTTTGCGAAAGGACCGCGTTCATCACAATTTATCACAGGTTTGATGGGGATTGTCATCTTTATTGGAGATTATTCCAATGCGATGCTCGTCGGACCGACAATGCGTCCGCTTACCGATCACCATCGCGTCAGCCGCGAGAAATTGGCGTTCCTTGTGGATTCCACAAGTGCCCCGATTGCCGGTCTCGCGTTTGTTAGCACCTGGATCGGCTATGAAGTTGGACTCTTTGAAGATATATCGGGAACACTTGGGCTTGGGCGTGACGGGTATTCCATGTTTTTCGATGCCCTCAGTTTTCGGTTTTATTGTGTGCTGACCATCATTTTTGTTATTATCAATGCAATCAGTGGTAGGGATTATGGGGCGATGCACCAAGCCGAGACCCGTGCGCGAGAGACAGGAGACATTGCTGCGCCAGATGCGGAAGCACTCGGACACGCCGCATCTTTTACGAGTCTACCAAACGCCGTTGTCCAACCTTTTTCGGCGGTTTTACCCCTTTTAACACTTTTCGGGTTACTCTTAGGTGGTTTCTGGGTAGATGGCAATGGCACGGGATCTATTTTCTCACTAACATCTTGGCGGAACGCGCTTTCAGAGGCGAACAATGTAATGGTGCTTGCCTGTGCGGCAGCAAGTGCATTTGTCGTCGCGATTATCTGTGCACGTTGGCTTTCAAAACTACGATTTTCGGAGATCGCGCCGGTCGTTTGGAACGGTATCAAGGGAAGTCTCACGCCGTTGAGCATTCTGTTGTTGGCGTGGGGACTCAAGGCGAGTTGCGATAGACTGATGACAGGCGATTTTCTTGCTACGATGCTCAGTGATGTTGTATTGCCACTCTGGTTCCCGATTCTCGTGTTTATCTGTGGTGCTGTGACTTCTTTTGCAACCGGCACAAGTTGGGGCACAATGGCGATCCTGATTCCGACTGCGATTCCGGTGGCGTTTTCGCTTGATGGTGATAGTTACGGACTCACAACAATCATTTGCCTCGGTGCAGTGCTGGATGGTGCTATCTTCGGGGATCACTGCTCGCCGCTTTCGGATACAACGATTCTCAGTTCCATCGCCAGCAGTTGCGATCCGCTGCACCATGTGAGAACGCAATTGCCCTATAGCCTCACTGTTGCAAGTATTGCACTGTTTTGTGGCTATCTTCCTGCTGCACTTGGTATTTCTTCAGTGATCGGGATTGCCGGTGGCACAGTCTTAATTGTTTTGCTACTTTTTGGCGTAGCTCGCAAGCCAAGACTTGCTACGTAAACGTATGGGGTTGCAGGTTTCCGTAAGTTTCAAGAAGGGAGAATGATATGAAGGTAGCACTTGAAGGAAAGGTAGCAGTTGTTACGGGTGGTGCGAATGGCATCGGTCGCGCGATTGTAGATCAGTTAATTGATAATGGTGCTTATGTGGCGATTGTTGATATAGACGTACAGGCAGGGGCCGAAACTGCTGAGGAAATTAAGCAACAGGGTGGGACATGTCTGTTTATAGAGGGTGATGTGTCGGATGTGGCACAGATGGAGGTTGTTGCGGACCGGATTGCGGGACACTTTGGCAAAATTGAGATTCTGGTTAACAATGCCGGGATTAATACCAAGAGCGATAGGGTACCGATTCATCAATACACAATAGAGGATTGGCACCGTATTTTGGAGATTGATCTCACGGGTGTTTTCACAACGAGTCGTGCTGTTATCCCGTATATTCTGAAATCTCATAGCAGGTCTGGCTCCGAGAATGCGACTGGACGGATTGTTAACATCAGTTCTATTGCGGGGTTGGTGCCGTTACGCTTGCAGAGTGCTTACGTCGCGGCGAAAGCAGGCGTTGCCAATCTGACGCGTTCAATGGCATTAGAACTCGGACCGGAAGGGATTCTGGTAAATGCTGTCGCCCCCGGTTCGACCTTGACCCGTGGCACGAAGGCTCTCTTTTATGGGGACGACGGTGCCTATACAGAAAACGCCGCGAGTCTGCTATCACACATTCCGCTTGGGAGACCCGGGGAAACGACGGAAATCGCAGCAGCGGTGCTGTTTCTTGTCTCACCGGATGCCAGTTATATCAACGGTAGTGTCCTTGCGGTGGACGGTGGCTGGACTGCTGGCTATACGCGAGATTGGTAGATGGGACAGTATGTAAATCGCGAGCGACAAGAAACACCGTTTTTGCTTGGGGGTTTCTTGTAAGCAAAAACGCTCGCTCCTACAAGAAGATGGGTGTGTAAATCGCGAGCGCAGCTCGCTCCTACAGTTAAAGGAGATGAAAATGGCAAAGATTACTACGTTTAAAGGGTATCAGGGGGAACCGCCTATTCCGAAACCTGCGCATCAGGTACAGGCGAATGTTGTCACAGTTCAAGATGGCGTGCCGGTAAGGTACCCAGGTTGTGATGGTATCGGTGTGCGTGTCGTGCATCCAGCGAACTCGAATGCGCCTGCGCAAAACTTGGGACTTGTCGTGTTTTTTGTGCCACCGCACGTCGTTCTTGAACCGGGAAGTCATCATACTGAGGAATGCTATGTCATTCTAAAAGGGAAGGGAGTCATGACGCTTGCCGGTGAAAAGGTGCCTGTTGAAGCGGGGACGTTTATCCATCTCCCGCCGTGGTGTGAGCATGGGATTGAGAACACGGGTGATGAGTCGATGGAGGTGTTAATCTGCACCTCGCCACCGAATCCGTAAATTGACCCAAAAACGTTGCTATGACGAATCAAATGCCTGATTTGAGGGGACTTGTGCTCTCTCACAGGCATTTTTCATTTTTAATTCAACTTTTTCGCCACATTTTCGTTAAATAAGGTATCTTAAGTGTTTAGAAACCACACGTTTAATCTGTGGGGGGTTAGTTTATGCGCGACTCAGTGCGAGGTTTCGACAGCGGAAGGTCATCTCGGAAACGGATGAGTTCTTATGGGAATGGTGGGGGACGCCTCCGGAAGCAAGACCATGAACCACTATCGACAACGGAAGAGGTGCCTGAACTTCTAAAAGAACAGGCGGAAGCACGACTTGAAACAGGCGAAGAGATCAAGGTATCTGTTTCGACAGATCTGCGCTTTGATGGCACCTACGGTAAAGATTGGCTATTGGTCACGAATAAGCGGCTCCTTGCTTTTAATCAGAATGGCGCTATGGGGCACCACATGCGCGAAGTGCCTCTTACGTCCGTTGAAGATATCGAAATCCTTGAGATGTATGGGAATAACATTCTCAAGGTGAGTACCGCAGACAACGCGTTTGAGTTATCACGTTATTCAAAACGGTTAACCCCGAAGTTCAATCTTGCTGTTTCAGAGTTGGAAGCATTAGTTCCCCAAAAGGAAAGAGATTCGGATGGAAGACCACGCGGCAGACGTGGACGCGGGCCTGGTGGCAAGGATAAAGGACGTTGTGAAAAATGTGACCAACCCATTCCAAGTTGGTCGGGTGTGTGTGTTAATTGTGTCCAGAAACGGAAACTCATTTTTCGGCTTATTAAGTATTCTGCTCCGCTTTTGCACGTCATTATTCCAGCGTTCCTCATAATGATGGTAATTCGGTTTGTTGATCTCTATCCATCGATACTCAATAGAGATATCATTGATAAGATTCTGACACCGGTCGGGCATGCTGTTACTGCGGGGCTGCCGATTCCTGAAACGGATTGGGGACACCTTCAAGGTGCTGTGAACTTCTTAAGTGAATGGTTCGGCAGCATACCGGTAGGCGGGAGTTTTGGGCATCTGATAGGGATTATTCTGCTGATGGCGGGTGTTACGGTGTTCAAGATGACAGCCTCAGCCATACGCGGCTATATGATGGCGTGGGTGGGTCAAAATATCACGAGACGGCTCCAAAACGAGACGTATGAGCATTTAAACGCACTCTCCATTGATTTCTTTCATGAACGAGATACGGGAAACTTGATGTCGCGGATCACCCACGATGTGTCAAGGCTCCGAGATTTCATCGCGAATGGGTTGCAGGATATTGTCGGTGATTCTCTTACGATCGTCTATATCTGCGTGATTATGTTTTCGTTCCATTGGAAACTCGCGCTCTGGACGTTGATACCGATTCCGTGTCTTATTTTTTTCACTATCTATTTTGGCAAGAAGATGAGCAAAGTGTACCATGTCTTATGGAAACGGTATGCGAACATTAGCACGATTCTGGCGAGCACGATTCCAGGGGTACGTGTTGTTAAGGCGTTTGCCCGAGAACGCTATGAGATAAACCGTTTTAGCGATTTGACATATCAAGTCTTTAGTGGCGAGATGAACGCCGCGAAACTTGGCACGCTTTACCGTCCGATTATGGAGTTTATCACCTTTTCCGGTTCCATCTTGATTTGGCTTGTCGGTGGCTGGCAGATTTTCCAAGGCGATATAAGCCTTGGAACTCTGGTCATGTTTCAATCCTTGATGATGCGATTTTTTAGACCTGTGTATACGCTCTGTCAGATGAACGAGCGATTCATTCGAGCAGGTACCTCCGCCGAGCGTGTGTTTGAAGTTATGGACACCCCGCCGAGTGTCGCTGATAAAGCGGATGCGGTGGCACTTGGAAACATTCGCGGTGCTGTGGAATTTAGGGATGTCTATTTCTCCTATGATAACGAAAAAAATGCGCTCAATGGTGTCAGTTTTCAAGTGCAACCCGGTGAGATGATAGGGTTGGTTGGACACAGCGGGGCAGGGAAAAGCACGCTCATCAACCTAATCACCCGCTTCTATGATCCAAACGATGGCGCGATAATGATTGACGGTCACGACAGCCGCGACATTCAGGTGAAGGCACTGCGTCAGCAGGTGGGTGTCGTGTTACAGGATCCGTTCCTGTTCCAAGGCACGATCGCTGAGAATATCGGTTACTCAAAACCCGGGGCATCTCGGAGGGAAATTATTGCGGCTGCGAGGGCGGCAAATGCACACGATTTTATTATCAAGTTCCCTGATGGTTATGACACGATGGTAGGTGAAAGAGGCGCGAGAGTTTCTGGTGGCGAGCGGCAGCGTATCTCTATCGCACGCGCAATTTTGAAAAATCCGCGCGTTCTAATCTTAGATGAAGCCACCTCTTCCGTTGATACAGAAACGGAATCCAAAATCCAAGAGGCATTGGAAAGGCTTGTTCAAGGCAGAACTGTGTTTGCTATAGCGCACAGGCTGTCAACTCTTAAATATGCTGACCGTCTTGTCGTGCTGAAAGAGGGAGAGGTAGACGAAATCGGGACGCATGAAGAACTTCTTGCCAAAGCGGGGACTTACGCGGGGCTGTGTGAGAAGCAAACCGAATTATCGAAAATTCGTGCATGGTGATTTGACCATTGCAGAAGGAGGCGCGTTGATGAAGGAAGCGATTAAGGTAACTGATGAATTAGAGTTCCTTGATGCGAGCCGGGTCAGAATCGAGCGAAACGCATTTGAAGAACTTGTTGTCCAACTTCCGGATGGAACAACGCACGCTAAGGTTGAACCGATCTGTGCTTTTCCTGTAAGCGAGACGAACCGATATATTTCCCTCGTAGATGAAGAATCTAATGAACTCGGCATTATTGAGGATATAAAGCAGCTCCCTCGCGCGTCCGGTGAGGTGCTTGTTGAGGAGTTACAAAAACGGTACTTTATGCCGAAGATTACCAAGATTCACGAGTTGGATGGACAGTTCGGGATTACGCAGTGGGTGGTTGAAACCTCTCAAGGAGATGTAGAGTTCGGACTGCGTACCCGATACGATATTGTTACGCTTGAAAACGGACGCGTTCTGATCAAGGATGCCGACGGTAATAGATATGAAATTGAGAACTACCATAAGTTGGACCCGAAAAGCCTCGCGCTGCTCGAAACGCAATTGTAAATTCTTAAATATTGGGTTTCTACTTAATCCATCGGAATTGTAGCTCGTAATGTAATGGAGAGCGGTATCTACGGAGAGAGACTTTCAGACCTCAAATCCACCAAACCGAACCGCAAGGAAATATAGAAAATGGAAAATGTGAAAATTGAACGTATTGAATGGGCACGCTTAACAGGTGAGCGTCCGCGGAAAGCGGGTTGCAATTCTCGGCTGGGTGAACACGGACTGCATGTCCGTCCGCCTATCGCCCGTCTAACGACGACAGATGGGGTTAGCGGCTTTGGCTTTTCATCGATTTCACGTGAGAAAGCGGAGGCTATTGTCGGATTTCAGCTCAGCGATGCGTTTGACGCGGAGAGTGGTGTCACCGAAGAATTCAGAATGCTGGAGTATCCACTCTGGGATTTGGCTGGACAGTTAGTGCAGAAACCGGTGTATGCGATGCTTTCTGGACAGAACGGTGCATTTCGTGCGCCGTGTTACGACACCTCGCTCTACATTGATGATCTGCATCTTGATGACAACGCTGAAGCGGCAGCACTCATCGCTTCCGAGGCATTGGAGGGGAAGGCACGCGGACATAACGCCTATAAGATCAAAGTAGGTCGTGGCGCGATGCACATGCCTCTCGACAAAGGCACACAGCGGGATATTGATGTTATCCGTGCCGTGCGCGAGGCTGTTGGACCTGATGCTACGATTTTGATAGATGCAAACAACGGTTATAATCTTAACCTTACCAAGCAGGTATTAGGTGGGGCTGCCGATGCAAAAGTTTATTGGATGGAAGAGGCGTTCCACGAGGATGCCCGCGTTTATAGTCTCTTGAAAGAGTGGCTCAATGCCGAAGGTTTGGAAACCCGTATTGCGGATGGCGAGGGTGGGGCATCACCGCACCTTGTGAATTGGGCAAAAGACGGGCTCATCGACATCGTCCAATACGATATTTTTCACCCTGGCTTCTCACGTTGGCTTGAGTTGGGACCTGAGTTAGATGCATCTGGCGTTGGCACGGCACCGCATCATTATGGCGGTTACTACGGCAATTTCGTCACCTGTCACCTTGCAGCGAAGGTGGAGCGGTTTGAGTTCACCGAGTGGGATCATGCGACGACTCCGGGTATAGATGATTCCGGTTATTCCGTATCCAACGGTTATGTAAGTGTGCCACCAAGTCCTGGTTTCGGGTTGAATATAGAGGAAGGCCCTTACCAAAAAGCGCGTGAAGAGAACGGATTTGATGTTCGCGCGTAGTGGTTTGCCTGCAAAGCACAGAGTATTTGAAAGCCATGAGGAGGGCAAAAAATTATGGGATATTTATCAGATGCTGATAAAACTTTTTTCAAAGAAAATGGCTATTTAGTCGTTCGCGGCGCGCTGGAACAGGAAGCAATTGATGCCGCACTTGACAGACTTTGGGAAGAGTTGGAAGAAGATAGGGGCGATCCGGAGTCTTGGATTCGCAAAGGTTATCGTACGGTGCCTGTTGGTAGTGAAGACGTTATCGCTGGTACAACATACAATAACCGCGTTTTCGCTATGGCGGAAGAACTCGTCGGCAAGGATAAATTGAATTCAAGCGGTGGTGCCGGTCCGCATATCAACTTTCCGGAT
Organism: Candidatus Poribacteria bacterium; assembly: GCA_003635255.1. Taxonomy (GTDB): domain Bacteria; phylum Poribacteria; class WGA-4E; order WGA-4E; family WGA-3G; genus WGA-3G. The sequence continues at coordinate 71,884 of PYJC01000109.1, forward strand.
CCGGACAGAGAATGGCGCGAACCCGGTGGCGGACATCTTGATGGTTACCATACCCCTACGAACGGTGTGCCGAAAGGGGTTGTCGGTTCGTTCACGCTCGGTGCAACGGTTTATCTTGACAAAGTTGAAAAACAGGGCGGCGGATTTACCGTCTGGCCCGGGAGCCATCGGATTTGGGCTGAGTATTTCAGGCACCACGACTTAGATAGTCTTCCCGGTGGGGTTGCTCCGTTTGATTTAGGACCGAGTTATGAATTTACAGGCGAAGGTGGTGATGTCTGTTTCTGGCATCATCAGATGAGTCATACGGCTGGTTCAAACTGTGGTCGCAACGTCAGAATCGCACTCATCAGCAGATACCGGCGAAAAGATTTGGATCAAATTAAGTTTGAAACCCCTGATGATATGTGGAAATATTGGGACGGGATTTCATAAATTAGCAAGTAGTTTTCAGTTTTCAGTTCGGTTTTTCTGCGAAAAACCTTTCAGTTTTCAGAAAGAGCGTTCGGGATACCGAAAACCTCTTAACTGATAACTATTCCCTAGGAGAGTTTGGGAATGGACCTTTATATGAACCCTTCCGAGGTCTCAGAAATAATAGGTGTGGAAGAGGGAATCATCAACCGCACATTAGAACGGCGAGATGAGGAGATTGAGCCGTATCTGCGTGTCGTGTCTGCTCGGTCTAAAGAACCGGGAAGTTCCACAAAGCCGCTAATGCAGTTACGGGTTGATGGGCTCGCGCCGCTGATAAAGAAACTCACCTATAATATCCCAACAGATGACATTATTGAGAATCTCAGCTGCCAAATTATTGATATTACATACCTACGGGAAACTTGTGATAGATTAAAAGCGGAAAATAAAGCACTTATTGCTGAAAACACGCAGCTTCGCGAGACTGTTGAATCTTTCCAAGCAGAGAGAGGGGATTGGTCCGCGCAAGTTGATGATTTAACAAATCAGTTAACGGAGGAGCAGTCTAAAGGTTGGGTAAGTCGCTTGTTGAAACGGAAAGATTGAAAGATAATCGGCGAATAAGACTACAATTCCCGGAAACACTATGACGAAGAAAAAACGAAATCAATTAATTGCAATCGGGTTTTTCGGAGTTGGCACTGTTTTTCTCTATATAGAGGGTATCTCACTGCTACCAGCGATTATGACAGAAAATAGTGTTTTGCTTAAGGGCATCTCGCTGGTGTTGCTGAGTATTGCTGCGATTCTTGGTGGGATTGCCTTTGAGAACAAACAGCGGATCGTCATTATATCAGGCATCGGTTTGGTGATTGGACTTGGATTTCTCTATCTACCTATCCCCTCAATTTTGCGGGGTTCAGCATTTCACATTTTGTTTGCTTGTGCGATTGCTTTCGGTATGACGACAACTGCGAAGCGGATCTCGACGATCGGTTCAGCACTCTTAGCGTGTGTCGGCATCTTTTTCCTTTACCAACCCTTCTTTCCATCACTCAGTAGCACCGCCCTACATCTGCTTCTACCCGGAGTCATCATTTTTTCGATTGTCTTTTCACAGAAAACCTTGTGTGAACAGCTTTCTATCGGCTTAATCGCGTTGGGTATGATTGCACTCTGCCAACCGTTCCTAATGCTATTTTATCAAACTGGCTTTCAGTTATTGCTTGCGGGCTTAACAGGATTTATCGTCGTAGTGCATCGTTAAAAGAATCCGTGTAATCATGCTTTTTGAACGGTTTCGCAGAGGAAATCCTTGTCAAACAGTTCCCCTAATTCTAAAACGAAAAAAGTTATAATAGTAGGTGCGGGTATTATCGGTGCCACGCTCGCTTACCATCTGTCCCAGCGAGATGGTATTGACGTTACGCTTCTGGAGCGCGACCTCCCCGGTGCAGGGGCATCGGGACACTCTTTCGCCTGGGCAAATGCGTTCGGAAAAGAGCCGCGCGAGTATCATACGCTCAATCGACGTTCGCTTGATATGTGGTATCGGTTGGCGCATCAACTTGATACAGATATAGGTATCCACTATGGTGGTGAAATGCGGTGGGAAAACGATCCGGAACGCGCAATGCAGCTCCGTGAGCGTGTGCGCCAAATCCAGACGTGGGGCTATCCGTGTCGCCTTATCACCCGTGACGAGATGTTGTCACTTGAACCGCACCTACACTCTGGGACTGTGTTGGCTGCGTCTTTCTCCGAAGCGGATGTCCACATTGAAACTGATACATTTATTGACGTTTGTCTCCAGCGTGCGCGCGAAGCAGAGACGGTTGTGTATGCGCAAACCAGCGTCACAGGTTTTGTCATTCGTGGCGGCGATATTGCCGCTGTGAAGACGATCCATGGCGAGTTTTCGTGTGATGTTGCTGTCTTAGCAAGTGGTGTTCAGACGACCGAATTGGCTTCTCTGGCACGGGTCTATATACCGCAACAGCAGAGTCCGGGCATAGTTATTAAGACGACACCGTGTGCTGAGGTTTTACACAATGTGGCGGTCATTCACGCGCCATCAAAGGATGAGAAGCATCAACACCTTCACCTCCGGCAACTATCTGACGGAAGCCTTAGAATTGGGCAAGGGACACAGGAAGGGATCAACCGTGATGATTCTCAACAGCATGCTGACGCACTTCTTGATCGTGCCAGCGTCTATTTGCCAGCGATAGCGGACGCGAAGGCAATTCCAACGCCTATCGGCTATCGTCCGATGCCGCTTGATGGGTTTCCAGTACTTGGATTTACTGAATCTGTTCCAAATCTTTATATTGCGCTCATGCACAGTGGTGTGACGTTAGCACCTCTGGTGGGTGAAATGGCGACGTTAGAGATCGCGGATGGTGTGCAGGTAGAGTGGTTTGGACCCTATCGACCAGGGCGGTTTAGGTAGGCTGTTGGTTGGAACTCAATCAGAATACCTAACAATTGGAGATACTTCCAGGCAGAGGACGGACTGAAGGATTGGCGCAGCTTGCAAGGGTTCTCGGTAGACCCTCAAGAATTGTGATGGGTGCTACGATAAATTAAAAAGAAGAAAATTTCACCTTAACCTATTTTGATATATTTGGTATACTTCTATTAATAAGTTGCAAAGGTGCTCAGTTGCAAGGGGGTTTACACGACCGCAATGTCATTATTTAGACGAAACTTCTGAGATTAAAATAACAAAGGAGATAAAGATGTTAGATGCAAGAAAATTTTCATCGATTCAACTTTTTACGCGAATTGCTATCTCTGTTTCCATCTTGATTTTTGTATCGGTTCTCCTTAGTTTTGGTGGGGAAATTCTTGATGATTTTGATGATGGCGATACAGAAGGCTGGGAGCGCTCTCCACAGAATGAAGATAGCAAGGTCTTTTGGGGTATAGAGAAAGGGAACACTTTCGTCACTTTTGATCCAAAGGGCCTCGTGTGGAACGAGGCAATCTCTCAGCTCAATTTTACGGCCGAGGGATTAGGCATTGGTGCCCCCGATAAATGGACAGACTATGACGTGGAGGTTGATTTGCGGCACAAAGAGATCGCTAACTTTCCAGGTGGTGTCCGTGGGCGCGTTGACCTTGAGACAGGTTCACATTATGTTGTCTGGTTATATCCGGGATCGGCAAAAATGAATCTGTTTAGCAATCCAGGCTGGGACATTAATACTGGCCTGCAAAACCACGGTGAAGCTCCTTATAAGCCGGAGGTGGATAAATGGCACACGGTCAAATTGAGCTTTTCAGGTAGCACCATCAAGGTCTTCTATGATGGGAAGATGATGATTGAAACAAAGGATGATCAGTACAAAAGCGGAACGGTAGCACTTGGTAATCAGGACAAAATTGTGGATTACGATAACGTCCGTATCACAGGTCCCGGTATTCCAAATTTTAATGCGAGTGCTGTCACAGCACAAGATAAATTGACGATAACTTGGGGGCAGATAAAATCGTCGTTTTAGAGTTTATTTGAAAGGGAAAGGGATTGCCCGACAGAAGGAGGTTTAGATAGACGAGATCTACTAATTAACTTGAAAACTTGCATAGGATTTGGAAATTATCTCCGAAGCAGATTCTATTTTCCATAGTGTTCTGTATACACCTTCACAAGGTCACCTTTCCGAAAACCCGGAACTGCTGTAGCACACTCCTGTGCTAAACGTTCATAATTAAGCGCCATCAAGCGCGATAAGACAGTAGAATTTTTCGCTTTTAAAAGTATCCACTGCTTATTCCGTTCACACTGCCTTTCATCTGTCTCTCGACGGGAATAGTCTTGCCAGCCTTGACACGGCACAGCAAAGTCAAAAGGGTTTTGAAAGACTTTCAGAGCCTCACGGGTATTGTTGTACTGCCACATCTGAAAATCTTGGTGCTGAATCGGTAAGGGTTTATATTGCCGCATGTCTTGATGGGGACTTGCCAAACGGGTCCATATTTGAAACTCCGTATTGACCGAGTACGACTTACCTGTGTGAAGGTAGAACGCATCCCTTGGCAGCG
>PYJC01000110.1 GCA_003635255.1 Candidatus Poribacteria bacterium
GTAATAATACCGACACCGATCAGTGCGAACCCGATCCAGATAGGTCTCTTACTATCTACAGCTCCAATCTCTTGATTTAGGGATTTAAGAAACCTACCCCCAAAGAAATATTCGCAACAGAGTACGATGCCTATCGCTATGGTGACGATTAACGCGTGGACACTGGTATGCGCAAGGAGGAACAGCACACAACCGACCCAGACAAAGCGTTTGTAACGCTCCTTGAAAAGCACACAAAAGATCGTTATTAGTAGGAGTCCAAGGGCGTAGTTTCGGGCAACAATCGCGTATTCATAGAGAATGAGATAGCCGAAACAGAAAAGAAGTTTCTGGAACCAGTTGAAAGGCGCGTAGCGAACGAAAAGATAGACGGTAACACTCGTAATCAGGAGATGGAGCATCTGCATCACGACTGGAGAATGCGTGATGCGACTCAGCGGCATCAGGCAGAGATGCCATAAACCGGGATGTCCCTCATATTTGAGGTGCGCAAAGAGATTAAAGACTGAGGTGCTATCCCGTGCGAGAAGCCATGCCTGAATTTCATCCCGCCACATTTCATGGTGGCTTGCAGTAAACGCACCAACCACAAGAAACAGGAATGTTAAACCGAGCGCGTAGCGTTCATCCTTTTTGTCCATCATTCATATTGCGACCTTTTGATCAAGTTACTGGATTGCGAGACTCGAAATCGGTAGCCATAAACCACCGGTACTTTTTGCAATAAACTTCTGGAACGGTTCATCGCGCCCGATAACATCCACCTTGATTCTGGCAGTTTTCATCTTCATCATCACGTCTATGGAAGAGTAGGCACCGCTCACATACTCATCCGTGACAAAAATGAAATGGACTTCGGCACCACGTCGGAACGTCACCTCATCAGCAGCGCGGATGAGTGCGTCTAAGCCGTTCTCATCTCCGCGGAATTTCAATTGCGACAAGACCTTTTTAACCTGAGAAACGGAACGCGTCTGTGGTACCACTTCAAAGTCCAATCCGAGGAGACCATATCCTGTCCCTGCGCGAAAAGCAACGACACCGATAGTGAAATCTATCTCAGCACTATCGAAAAGATCCGTCATATTACTAAGGTGCTCGCGCACAGCATCAATATCATTTTTCATACTGCCACTGCCGTCAACAACGAAAACGACATCAACGAGATCGGTGCCTCGGTTTGCAACAATGTGTTTACCCACTCTGGTCAACGCTAAATCGGGAAGCGTCAGTCCTCCAAGATCAGAGGCAGGCGCATCTCCCGTTCCGCCTAAGAAACCACGTGCAGTACTGCCAAATTTCCCATTTCCTGAGACACGAGCACTCACTCTGCTTCCGGTACCACCAATCCCTGATCCGCCCACAGGCTTAGCCTGTAAACCTTCCCCGTAGGTATGTCCTTCTGAATGGCTGGGTGAAGAGAGTTCTGGTGTCTGCAATTCAACCGTTGCATCTTGATGGGATACGGCTGCAGCCAACGTCTCAAGCGTAGGAGGCTCGACTTCCACACTCTTCATCTGCTGCACATTCTCAGTAGGTACCAAGGGTCGTAAGGAAAAATGGGGAAATTTTTTTACTGGACGCAAAGCATTCCGCGAACGGACCTTGATAATGTCAAACTCCGTAACCGGTTTAACGTCCAAGTCAGATTTTTGGCGATATAAGGTCCCAAGCGTGAGAAGTAGGAGAATATGAAGCCCAATAGAAATAATTAGGGCATTTGGCATATTTTTCTTCCAGAGAACTTTCATTTTTAATGTGTTCCCCATCTCAATAATGCGCGCATGTGCCGTTTCAAATCGGTATTGGGAATTATTATATCACTACGTATAGGTTTATTGCAAGGAAAGAAAAAGTTGACGAAAATGTTAAAATTTGGTATCATATAAGATAAGGATAGGCGGCAACTGATTAAAATAGGATTTCGCCGCATTCGGTAACTGAAACGAGTTTTAAATACACAATGTTTTGTTATGATTACCCACGTCCTGCCGTTACTGTTGACATAGTCGTCCTCAGTGGTGAAGTTCTGGATGTGCTATTGATCCAACGTAAGCACCCACCGTTTGAAGGATATTGGGCACTGCCGGGTGGCTTTATTGAGATGGAGGAATCCCTTGAGGTATCGGCATTACGTGAATTAGAAGAGGAGACGGGGGTCACCAACGTCCCCCTTACTGAAGTTGGGGTTTTCGGTGATCCGCTCCGTGATCCACGCGGGCGAGTGATTACCATCGCCTACGCCGCGGTCGTTGAAAAGCCTTTAGATGTTAAAGCCGGTTCCGATGCTTCAGAAGTCTCATGGTTTCCAAACACTGAACTCCCAAGACTCGCGTTTGACCACAATCAGATAATCCGAAAGGCACTGGATAAACTAAAATGAAGCACTATGGCTTAACACTGAACCTAAAAAACGATCCGTCAGTTATCGAAAAATACAAAGCGTACCACCGAGATGCCTGGCCAGAAGTAATTGATGCCTTGAAAGCAGTGGGTGTCAGAAAAATGAATATCTACTTGTTAGGGTGCCGTCTATTTATGGCAATGGAAACGATTGATACGTTTGATATAGCGCGCGATTTCCCACGCTATCTCGAAGAAAATCCAAAATGCAAAGCCTGGGACGAATTGATGCGAACCTTTCAGGAGCCAGTGGCGGAAGCGCAGCCGGACGAATGGTGGGCATATATGGAACCCGTCTTTGAATTATAAACCGAAAATGAAAACATCCTTTCCAATGCCCACAACTTTTTTATCAATTGGTCATTTCTGTTACGATGTTTCACCAAAGGGGTATATCCTTGGTGGCTCTGCCTCATATTCAACGCTAACTGCCCGGAACCTCGGACACCACGCACGCGCGGTTACGGCTGTCGGTGCAAATTTTGACCGGCAGAATTCGCTGTTGACAGGCGTAGAAACGGTTTATCATGAATCTTCAGACACTACGATTTTTGATAACCAATATGACGAAAAAGGACACAGACAACAGTTTATCTTAGGGGTCGCACAACAGATTAAAGGGAACAATGTCCCTGCTGAATGGCGTAAAAGTGATATTGCCTATCTGTGTCCGATTGCCGATGAAGTTTCCGCTGAAGTCGTTCACTGTTTCGGTGAAGATACACTAATAGGCGCGACACCACAAGGTTGGCTTCGGCAGTGGGACGCCAACGGTAGAGTTGAGGCAAAGCGGTGGGAAACAGCAAAAGATATTTTGCCTTATATTGATGTGCTAATCCTTAGCGATGAAGATCTCCGTACCTATCCAGACGAATTAGAGAAGTATATCGGATTAACAGCCACTGTTGTGCTAACGCAGGGTGCGAGGGGGGCAACACTTTTTCAAAACGGCACGCAGCTCGGATCCGACGCATATCCGGTCACGGAAGTGGATCCCACAGGTGCAGGTGATGTCTTCGCAACTGCTTTTTTAATTAACTACTATCAAAACCGTTCCGTAGAGGAAGCACTTAACTTTGCGCACTGTGTCGCATCCTTCGCTGTGGAAGGTGTCGGCACATCTCATATCCCGAAACTTGCACAGGTTATGTCAAGACTACAAACGTAATTCATTGAAATCCAACGGAACGACTTCTACTAAAGAAGATACACTCCTGAGAAGAAAGATTATGGCAATTAACTACGACTTCATTGCATATTGCAGTAAAATATCACCGAGCAACTGGATCATCGGAATGAAATCTCTTTATGGAGAAGTGCCGTTAGATATTGTGATCCCCAATGAGAGGACATCTCCAGATCCCAATCCCAATGAACCAGAAATCGTCGGTGTGGTAACGACTGAAGGCATAGAGCGTGAGAGTACCGACGGATTGGAACTCTATCGATACCTTCGACAGTTGAATCCGAAGAAAAATGATGTATTTGGCTACAACGAAGTAGTGATTCGAAATATACATAGTCATCTGAGCAATCTACGGGTCAATGAAGAACTCCGCGTGCAAGTTACATATACGCAACGGAAAGAACCGTACACCTTGTTTTCGTATCATATTAAGTTACTCGGTATCTTTCAAAAGTCAGATGACGAGACAGCTGACACTACAGATGAAACCGATACACCGCACACTCAAGAAGACCACACACCCTCCCCAAGACAAACAACACCCGATAGACAAACAACACCCGATAATAAGCCGGAACAGCAGCTTTATAAAACAACGAATACCTTAGAGAAATTAATTACTTTTACGCAGAACCTACAAGAAGAATTGAAACAGGCAAAAAGGGATCTCGCGGCAATGGTAGACAAGGTCGAGAAACTTGAGAATGAGCGGCAACATTTCCGTGAAATGCAAGACGTTGTCCAAGATGTCTTTGAGCAACTTACCCAGTTAGAAACTCTGGATGCGCGAATTCAGTATCTTGAGGCGGACCGACATCAATTCCAAGACTTCCAGCAATCCTTGCAGAAATTCCTCGTAGTATTGAACCAACAGGCTCAAACACTGTTGCAAGACCAAGACGACGACCCCTCTACACAGTGAATAGATGCGTTTGAAGACGCAACCAGATGATTTCGTTTGTCTTTCGGCGAAAAAGGAGAAAGCGTTATGATGAAATTGGGGACCATGTCTCTGAACGTGAGAAATACGACTGCCACTGCTTTCGCGCAAATAGTCTACGACCTCGGTTTTGATGTTATCGAATTACATTCAAGCGCGTTTGAATCCACAGATGCAGACTATTTACGAGATTTGAAGAAAGATTTAGCGCGAAAAGGGTTACCGTTAGGTTACATCGGTGTTAGCAATAACTTTGGCAAGCCTGTTGCCGAACATCCCGAACAAATTGCGCTCATCAAGCAGTGGATCGATGTTGCAGTTTTTATGAGCTGCCCAATCGTTAGAGTGTTTGCCGCTTACGTTCCCGAAGATTGCGATGATGAGGAAACCTTGTGGCCACCGATGATTGAAGCCTTTAAGGAGGTCGCTGAGTACGGTTATGAATCAGGGATCCTCGTCGGGCTGCAGAATCATAACCATAACAACGTTACGCGCGATGGTGCCGCTGTGCTGCGTGCCTTGAACGGAACGGATCATCCGTATTTTACACATATTTTGGATACGGGGCAGTACGCAGGATCTCCTGGCGCAAGTGGTCATCGCGGGTCCTCACATCCCGACTACGATTGCTATGCCAGCATTGAGCAGACAGCACCGCATGCCGTTTATGTTCGCACCAAGTTTTATGAAATAGATAGCGGTGTCGAGGAATGGTTGGACTACCCACGTGTTTTGGACATCCTGCGTGGTGTCGGCTATAACGGTTGTCTCTCGGTTGTGTACGAAGGACAGTCCGATCCGATTGAATCCATGCGAAAGGCAAGAAGTTATCTTGAATCCTTACTATAGGTGCAGCTGTGATGCGCCTATGAAAGAGTTCTACGACTTCGATGATGGAGAAGAGGAGAATCTTTATGCTCAATATCAACCCAAAATATCTTGTCAACACCAAAGGTAGAAAAACTGCTGTCGTTCTATCAATGAAAGAGTATCGCCTTCTCATAGAGTACCTGGAGGATTTAGAGGACACTTTAGAGATGGATGCGGCGGTTGAAACCGAGACAGATTCTCGCGACTATCGGGAAATTCGAGCCGAGTTAAAAAAAGAAGGGAAACTTTGACCACCCCAACGCGCTATACTGTCTCTTTAAAACGTCGGGCTGAACAAGCATTACGAAGATTGCCACAAACCATTAGAATACGTATTGATGCTCTGTTAGTACAATTGGCAGATAATCCACGTCCACCTGGAGTCGTCAAACTTTCAGGACAGGCGGGTTCTCATTGGCGAATCCGAATCAGGGATTATCGAATCCTCTATCAAATAGATGATCAGCGTTACCTTATTGAAATTTATCGAATCAAACATCGTAGTCAAGTATATCGTTGATGAAGACCCGCTCCTATAACTAAACCAGTAAGGGATCGAAAATATATGAAAACGCGTGCTGCTGTTATGTACAAACATAACGAACCGGTCATCGTTGAGGAACTTGAGTTAGATGAACCGAAGGGAACCGAAGTCCTGGTCCGCACTGCTGCGAGTGGTGTCTGCCATTCTGATCTGTCAGTCGTTACGGGTGCTATCTATTACGATGCTGCTGTCGTACTCGGACACGAAGGCGCGGGGATTATTGAACGGGTTGGAGATGATGTAACAGGCTTCCAACCGGGTGATCACGTGATCTTGTCTTTCGTCAGTTATTGTGGTAGCTGCCGTATGTGCGAGATGGAAAAAGTCTGTCTGTGCGAAAGTTATGATGTGCCGCGCGGGTTTCAACTCGATGGTACCTATCGTCTGCATAACAGTTCCGGTGACGGTATCCTCCAAATGGCACGGATTGCGACGATGTCGGAATACATGGTTGTCCCCCAACAAAATCTTGTAAAAATTGATAAGGACTACGCATTAGAAAAAGCGGCACTTGTCGGATGCGGTGTAACAACCGGCGTTGGTGCTGTGCTAAATACAGCAAAGGTGGAACCCGGCAGTTCCGTAGCGGTTATCGGGACAGGGGGTGTAGGGCTGAACGCTATCCAAGGTGCGGTACTTGCGAAAGCAGAACAGATTATCGCCATTGATATAGCGGAGAAGAAACTTAACTTTGCGAAAAGTTTTGGGGCAACAGATGTCGTCGATGCTGCGACGTGTGATCCAGTCGAAGCAGTTCGTGAATTGACCAACGACCTTGGGGTGGACTACGCCTTCGAGGTGATCGGAAACCCGAAGACTATTGTGCAAGCGTATAATATGGTGAGGGCGGCGGGTACCGCTGTTATCGTCGGTATGGCACATCACCAAATGGATGTTAGTATTCCGGCACAACACCTCGTTTCAACGGAGCGACAACTGATCGGTTCGTTTTATGGTTCATGCCATCCGCGGGTGGATATGCCGAAACTTCTTAGCCTGTATACTGAAGGTAAATTGAAGTTAGATGAATTGATTACACGGCACTATCAACTTGAGCAGATTAATGAGGCGTTCGCGGATATGGAAGCCGGCGAAAATGCCCGCGGGGTTATTGTTTTCAATTAGTCATCAGTTGTCAGTTGTCAGTTGTCAGTTAAAGAGATTTTTGATAATTCACATCTTTTTTGAAGTTGTTACCATTTCAGAAAGGATGACAGTTGTAAATGAGTTGTTCGGCAATCGCAACCCAGACCGAAAACTAATAACTGAAAACCGAGAACTAATATATGAAGTCCATACATACAGCGGTTCGAGAACAATTTAGCCAACACGCAGACTATTACGCACAAAGCAGCGCGCACGCCAAAGGGGATACGTTAGACGTGATCCTCGACTTTGCGGAGCCGAAAGGGACGGAACAGACGTTGGATGTTGCCACAGGTACAGGCTTTACAGCCTTTGCGCTCGCGCCGAAGGTTGCGCACGTAGTCGCTACGGACCTAACCCCAGAAATGGTCTCAAAAGCGGCTGAGTTAGCAACAGCACAAGCGATAGAGAATGTTACGTTTTCCGTTGCTGCTGCAGAATCTTTGCCGTTTGCCACGGCTTCGTTAGATTTAGTGACCTGTCGACTTGCCCCGCACCACTTCCAAAATGTCCCGACATTCTTGAAAGAAGTCCATCGGGTTCTACGAACAGATGGACTTCTTTGCCTTGCAGACTCTGTTTCCCCTGAATCAGAAGAATTAAGAGCGTGGCAAAATCGCGTGGAGAGACTTCGGGATAACTCACACGTCTACGGCTATCCACCATCGCAATGGGATGCGATGATTACGGACGCTGGATTCTCCATTGAAAAGGCAGCAGATGTCCGAAATGCACAAATGTCGTTTCTGTGGTGGGTGCGTCCGGAGAAAAATCCACCGGAGATTGTGCAGGAAATTCGTGATGCCTTCGCGCAGCTTCCGCCTGATGAGGCGCGAAAACACTATACAGTCCGTCCAGCAGGCGATGATTTTTATTTTTCCTGGCCAATGTACGCCGTTAAAGCAAGACGAAAGTAGCGTGTTACTTCAGCAGTCGGATTATTTAGTTTTCGATTTTTATTGAGATTTTGAATGACCAGACCCAGTAGGCGCGGTTAGAAACCGCGCCTACATTTTTTAGATACCCAGACCCGATAGTTACAGTTCTAATCGCGCCTGCATTGAAAAAGAGGGTTTGGCATCCAAGCAAGCCAATAGGCTGTGAAAAATTAAATGCCTCCAATCGTTGTAGAAAAGTCTGTTGTTAAATTCGCGTGCTCGTGATACAATACAACACAGCAAGATAAATCTTTCCTGCAGGAGCGTTATATGAAAATTGATAAAATTGAGTCGTTTTTTATTCGGAACGGCTATGTGATTCGGATCCATACGGACACAGGCATCAGCGGCGTGGGGCAGACCGCGTGCTGGGGCTATCCAGAAGCCGTTGATCAAATCATAAGAACGTTTGAGAAATACCTCATTGGACAGAACCCGTTGCGGATTGAGCATCACTGGCAACACCTTTATCGTATGGGTCCCTTCCGTGGTACTGCGTTGAGTGGTGCTATCAGCGCGGTAGACATCGCGTTGTGGGACATCAAAGGCAAGCATTTCGGTGTCCCGATCTGGGAACTGTTAGGTGGAAACTGTCGTGATAAGATCCGATTGCACCTCCTCGGTGGTGGGGGCACCCCAGAAACGATGTTTGAAGCAGCGAAAGCAGCAGTCGAAGAAGGTTTCACAGCACTCAAGTTTGATCCGTTGGTCGGAAATTTCCAAGATATGGCAGTTGATAGACTCGTTAAGACCGCTCGGGACCTCGTTGCAGCGGCGCGAGAAGGCGGTGGCCCCGATCTCGATCTGATTGTCGAGGTACATCGGAAACTGACACCGATGAACAGCATCGTGTTAGAATCTGCTTTAGCACCCTTTAACCTCTATTTCATTGAGGATCCAATTCAGATAGATACTATCACAACGCAAGGGGAATTAGCGAAAAGGATGACAACCCCTCTCGCTATCGGTGAACGCAATGTAAGCATCTGGGAGTTCCGCGAAATGCTTGAAGCCGGAGGGCCGCAATATGTGCGTCCAGATGTCGGTCTCGCCGGTGGTATAACGCACTGCAAGAAAATCGCGGCACTCGCTGAAGCGTATCACAGCGCAGTTGTCACACATAACTTCCTTGGACCCCTTATTACTGCTGCATCACTCCATTTAGATACAAGTATCCCGAACTTCATTACACAGGAATATACAAAAGGGGATGAATCCGAAGCCTTCGCTGTCTATAAAGTTGCGTATCAGCGGGAAGGCGGCTATATTCCGATTCCTGAAGCACCGGGTCTGGGTATTGAACTGGACGATAGTTTAATCGAGCAGAACCCTTATCAACCAATGAACACTGGTACAACACCTCTGCGTGAAGACGGTTCTGTCGCTTACGCGGTATAACAGCAGTCAGTCATCAGCAGTCGGCTATCAGACAAGAGGTTTTGGGTGAAGTGAGATACTCTTTCTGACGGCTGACCTCTGAAGGCTAATAACCAATAAAGAGGTGGAGGAATCAAAGATGAACGCTGACGAAAAATATCTATTTGATCTCAACGGTTACCTCGTTGTCAAGAACGTACTAACACCCGAAGAGGTAGCACTTGCAAACGAAGCCATTGATAAACATGGCGAGCAGACACGCATCCGTTCACGCGAGCAGTCATTCGACGGTGGCTCACCGGATCTGAAAGGCGACCACGGCAGAGGCGACCTCGACGGTATGCTCCACTGGGAAGAACCCTGGTGCAACCCGTTCCGACACATGCTCGCCCATCCGACGCTTATCCCATATCTCAACGAGATATTAGGGAGAGGCTTCCGAATGGATCATCAGATGTTCCTGCTTTCGATGGACAAAGGCGCAGAAGGGCATACGTTTCATGGATCCTCTGGCCCTGGGTTCGATCCGAATCAATATTATATCTTCAGGGATGGGCGGATGCACAACGGACTGACCGTCGTCGCCTTCCAGTTGACGGATGTGCCACCCGGAGTCGGTGGATTAATCGTTATACCCGGAAGCCATAAGAGCAACTACCCGTGCCCGCACAAGATGCGGCTCTACCAGGAACACCAAGAGCATATCCGACAGGTCGTCTGCAACGCTGGAGATGTGGCAATCTTCACGGAGGCGGTGACGCATGGCACGCTGCCGTGGACAGCCGATCATCCGAGACGCTCCATTCTAACCCGTTATACTGCAGGCAACATGGCGTATCTCCCTGCATATCCCATACCAGAATGGGCGAATGAACGCCAACGTGCTGTCATGGAACCACCTTATCATTCGCGATTAAATCGTCCCACCTTGGAAACGTAGGAAGGTTTTTAATTTATGGGATCCTGGATTGCGCTCCGCTTACGCGCAGGTTTCTGGTGAGGTGGCAACTGAAATAAGGATCTGTACGGCATAGCACCAAAAAACCAAGCCTGCAACAACGACGCAGGGCTTTTGCGAATCAACACGGAATGCGTGGCACTCCGTGGGGTGTTTTTTCAGATGTGAGAAAGGTACGTGAAAGCCCAATCTCACGGTGTTTAACCGTAAGGAAAGTTAAAAAATGAACGCTGATGAAAAATATCTATTTGACCTGAACGGTTATCTTGTTATCAAGAATGTGCTAACCCCCGAAGAGGTAACCCTCGCGAACGAAGCCATTGACAAACACAATGATCACGCCCGTATCCGTCCACGCGATCAAGCACTTGATGGCGGTTCTCCTGAACTAAAAGGCGAACAGGGTAGAGGTGAACTCGGCGGTATGCTCAGCTGGGAAGAGCCGTGGTGTAATCCGTTCCGACACATGCTCGCGCATCCAACACTTATTCCGTATCTCAACGAGATCCTCGGAAAAGGCTTCCGTATGGATCATCAGATGTTTCTGCTTTCAATGGACAAAGGTGCGGAAGGCTTTATCTTTCACGGATCCTCTGGTCCCGGTTTCGATCCGAACCAGTACTACATCTTCCGAGACGGACGCATGCACAACGGTTTGACTGTTGTTACCTTCCAGTTGACGGATGTGCCACCCGGAGTTGGTGGGTTAATCGTCATTCCGGGGAGCCATAAGAGTAACTACCCGTGTCCGCAAGAGATGCGGCTCTACCAGCAACACCAAGAACATATCCGGCAACTCGTTTGTGAGGCTGGTGATGTTATCATCTTCACGGAGGCGGTGACGCACGGCACGCTGCCGTGGACTGCTGACCATCCGCGCCGTTCCATTTTAACCCGTTATACCGCAGGCAATATGGCTTATGTTCCCGCCTACGAAATACCGGAATGGGCAAATGAACGCCAACGCGCTGTTATGGAACCTCCGTATCACTCCCGATTAAATCGTCCCGTATTAGAGACGTAGGGAGGAATAGCCACTATGTCTACTTCAACGAGCGCAATTCTCGGCTTAATCTTTTTAGGACTCGCGAATGCCTCCGTTTTCTTGATGTTCAAGTTATGGGGCTATCCATTTGACAAAGAGACCCATAAGAGTGAAGCACCGTCGTCGTTGATGTTGCTCCACCGGCTCATCGGCTATGCGTATGCGATCCTCTATGTTTTTATGATGTGGCACATGGTGCCGCGTTTATGGAACTATCAAGTCGAACTGCCCCCACGCACCGTTGCACATCTGATGCTCGGTATTACCATCGGCGTGTTGATTCTCGTCAAGATTGCCATCCTTCGGTTCTTCCGGCACTTTGAGGAAGCAATGCCGTACATTGGTACAACCCTGCTGATTTGCACCTATCTGCTGATCGGGTTGTCGGTGCCGTTCACATTCCGTGAAGCGGCGTTGCGAACACAGACAGCGGCATTCAGTGAGGAGGGTATTGCGCGGACCCGTAAATTGCTTGAAAATGCAGGATTATCATCAGAGGCACCGCTCGACCAGTTGGCATCGAAGCGAAAATTGCGGGAAGGGCAGCACGTCTTACAGCGCAAATGTGTCGTCTGCCACGATTTACGTACCATCCTCGCGAAGCCGCGCACACCGACAGACTGGGTGCGCCTCGTCAACCGGATGGCGATAAAACCGATGATCGGTGAACCCATCCATCAGGAAGAAGAGTGGACGGTCTCAGCGTATCTCATCGCGATTACACCCGACATTCAGGTTTCAGCACGGGAACAACGGCAGGAACGGATGCGTGTAGAGGAAGCGAAGGAGGCTGCGCAAATCGCAACTGTCGCTATGGAAACAGAAACTGTAGCAGTTCCCTACAATGAAGCCGAAGCAAAAGCACTTTTTGAAGATAAATGCTCACAATGTCACCCTCTCACGGATGTTGAAGACTACCCGCCGCGCTCTGCAGAGGAGACAACCGAAGTCATTGCTCGGATGATAGACACAGGACTTTATCTCGAAGAAGAAGAGATTGAAATCATTACGCGCTACATCAACGAAAACTATCTGGATCAGTGAAAATGACGGCGTCTACGCTTATAACCGAATCTGCTTGAAAGCCTCTATCTGTGCCGTGATTGCCCGCTCTGTCGGTAGCCGTTCAGCACTTGACGCGCCGTAGAATCCTACAACCCCTTCGGTATTTTCCAGAACGTATGTCGCGTCTTCCGGCTCAGCGATGGGACCGCCGTGACAGATCACAAGAATCTCTGGGTTGACACCTTTCGCGGCATCATGGATGGCTTGAACCCGTTTGGCGGCATCCTCAAGCGTGAAAGCCGTCTTTGCGCCGATAGAGCCTTTTGTTGTAAGTCCCATGTGCGCGACAAGAATATCTGCCCCGGCATCTGCCATCTGTTCTGCCTCGGTTTCGTTGAAGGCATAAGGCGTGGTGAGCATGCCCAATTGATGTGCTGTCCGAATCATCTCCACCTCAGGTCCATACCCCATATCGGTCTCCTCAAGCAGTTGACGGAAAGTGCCGTCAATTAGACCCACTGTTGGGAAGTTCTGTACACCTGAAAATCCGATTGCGTCTATCTGTTGTAAGAAGACATCCATCAACCGAAACGGATCCGTACCACAGACCCCTGCCAGAACAGGTGTATCTGGAACGACGGGTAGCACCTCGCTCGCCATCTCCATAACGATTTGGTTCGCGTCGCCGTAGGGCATCATACCCGCGAGTGAACCCCTCCCCGCCATCCTGAATCTGCCAGAGTTATAAATAATAATCAGGTCAATGCCGCCGGCAGCCTCACATTTAGCAGAGATACCCGTGCCAGCACCTGCTCCGATGATCGGTTTACCAGCATCAATATTGTTGCGTAATTGCGCTAAAATCTCTTCGCGTCTAAACTTCATCAGTAGTTGTCCTTTACCTATAAAAATTGGATGTGGTATCACTATAAGCATTATAGCAAAATATTAGATTTTGTGTCATATTTTCCATCCGCGCCGGTGCGGATTTCACCGCCACATAGAAGACGCTGTTTTTCGTGCTTTCAATGCGCTCCAGGTTGTCACAAGCGCGTTAGCAGGTTCAACAGCGTAGGCTTTATCGCTCCAATCCAATGATTTAACACCCGCCCTTACATTTTACCGCCGCGCATGCTGCGATTCCGCAGGTGCGCGGTATTCAACGCTGAGATGTGGCGTTTCTAAACGCACATGCCCTTGAAGGCGCGAAGTTAAACAACTCTCCAATGCACCGCTTACCAACAAAGTGCGCTCTGCCGGATACGGCGCGATCCCCGTCTCAAAAAGTTCCTCAATTTTGGCGATAAGACACGCGGAATAGGTGACGTTTGGGGTCGGCGTTAAGAAAAACTGCGTAGACACTGGCACTGGCTCATCCTTGAGTTTCGCGGCGAAACAGTAGTCCCGGACCGCACCGTTAAGCATCAAAAGCGTCGCTCGCAATCCATCGTTATATTCAATGAAATAGGCGGATGGGTTTTCGACGAGCCGATAGATTTCACCGTTACGGATCATATCTTGTGTTCTACCGTCTTCATCCGTTAAACCGCACGGTGTATCGCTTCTTGAAAGTGCCGCTTCCAATAACTCCAGAGACCAGCGTCCGTCTTTGCCTGCTTCCCAGACTTCCTCACCGTCTATTAATTGGACAGCGGCAACACCCGTCTCACCACCTTTTCGGCGTTCAATCATACATTGCATCGCTTCCATGGCGTGGTAATCCATCGGATCCGAACCACCAACACCGACCATGAGTCCCTCTTCTATCTCACATTCCAACGGTAAATCGACATCCGGCAACCGCCATGTGACAGGCAGCGACGAACCTGAAAGCACCCCAAAACCGAGACGATGTCCATCATCTACCATCTCCTTCGCTTTCTCAAAACTGTAGGAGAGGTGCTTGTCGTTGAAAATAGGCACGGCACGTCCATCTGCTTCAAAGACTTTGACGCACTCCTTAAAAAATTCATACCGTGGGTACAACACTTGACTTTTTTCATTGGTAGGATAATCACCGTGTTCCCCAATCGAAAGCACAGCATCCACAGCGATTTTATCACCACCGCACCGAAGTGCTTCGGCAATGGTAGGGTAGACAGAAAATCCAAATTCTCTGGCACGGTCTTCGCTCTGCTCTCCCTCCGGTTTCTGATCAACATAGAGAGAAACAACTTTCATATCTGGACGATGCCATCTGCCCTCTTTTGGATAGCCGACAAGAAAACGATCTGCAAAGTGTTGCGCGTGTGATAGGTAACGGTAGATAGTAGTGATAACAGCAATTCGTTTCATAATTTTTCCCTCTCTTATGTAAAGGGTTGTGTCGCCTCGCGTTACGGTACAACGTCGGGTGCTTACTACCTTCAAAGCGTAGTTAAAGGGATATTGGAAATTGGAACTTAGGCAGTTAAAGCATTCGACTCCAAAGTTATGGGCAAATTTGCATGCATTAAGTAGCCAATTGCCCCGAACACCTTCTTCAAATCGCTTACAGCGAG
Organism: Candidatus Poribacteria bacterium; assembly: GCA_003635255.1. Lineage (GTDB taxonomy): Bacteria > Poribacteria > WGA-4E > WGA-4E > WGA-3G > WGA-3G. The sequence continues at coordinate 14,914 of PYJC01000110.1, forward strand.
CACCGTTTCATTCTGCGTAAAGAGATTCTCCTCTAATTTCCCGAATTCCCAGAGCGCACCGTCCGTGACGATGCCGTAAACGGGTATTGCGTTGTCATTGTTAATTCTTTGCGCAGCGACCAATTCAGCTAAACACTGTCCCCATCCCTCAATGAAGTCACTCCGTTTCGCCTCAACGACAACAATAATTGGGCTCTCCAGTACCGTTTTTCCCAACGCCGATTTTGTTGAGATGAGATAATCAGGTGTCCCACTCAGTTGCGCATCGCAAGAAATTGACTGATGGCTCCACAACGTAAAAGCGTCAGCATATTTTTTGTAGACCTCTCTGAGGATTGGATAGATAACATTTTCACAACGCGCTGCTTCTGACGCAAACACGTTGATATGCCGCTGGCTAAATGCGAACTCCTCTAAAAACGATGAAGAGGGTTCAATATCAGCGTACTGAATGTAGTCCGCTTGGGTATATTTAATCCCATACGCTTCCTGAACCTGCATAATTGATTTGAAATCCGTAAATGCCATCTGACTTGTGCTCCTTATGTCCTCCAGAAGGTTGATGCTTCAGTGGGCTGGTAAGCGATGTCCAGATGTGGTGTCTCTTGCCTTGTGCTTTCGTTGAAAAGACTATCAACGCCTGCCGCAACGAGTCCTGTCGTCAACAACGTGCGTTCAACCGGATAGGTTGCCTCGCCTGTCAGGAACATCTGTTCAATATTGTTAACCAAAGGTGAAAAGAAATTCGCCAACGTTGTCCGCGCGGGTGGCATTGGGAGATACATCTGCGTTGAAAGAATCTCATCGTTTGAACCGATGTAAGCAGCGAAGTTGAAATCCTGGACCAATCCGTTCATCAGAATCATCGTAGACTTCAACCCGTCGTTGTGTTCATACTGATACGCTATCGGGTCTTTCACAATGTCCTTTAGTTCGTCCAAGTTCGGAAACGGATTGTTAAACCCCGGGCGTGATGGTGTAAGCGTATGACTCCGACAGAGTGCCGTTTCAAAGAGTTCACGTGACCAGAGTTCGGTGTGATGTGCTTCCCAGAACGCGTCGCCGCGATATGCCTGCAGCCATTTCACGCCACTTTCGCCGCCTTCGCGCCGTTCTACCATACACTGCAAAGTTTCTAAGGCGTGGAAATCGTAACTATCTACACCGCCGTAACCGACACATACCGCCTCGGAGACCGGCACACCGAGCGGCATGTCAATAGAAGGGGTGCGCCACGTAACGGGTAGCGATGAACCCGCCATAAAAGCGAAGTCCATAGATTGAGAGATGTCGTACATCTCGCGCGCCCATTCCCAGTTCCATGAGAGATGTTTATCGTTAAATGCTGGCACACCCCGTCCACTCTGTTCAAACACCTCAGCCATCTGTTTGAAATGCTCATAGCGCGGATAGAGACGTTGCCCCTTTTCATTGGACGGATATTCGCCGTGTTCGCCGATAATCAGGACCCCGTCAACAGCCAATTCCTCACCACCGAGCGTAAGTGCTTCGGCAATCGTGGGATACCCCTTCATTGTCGAGAAACGCTCCAGTCTGTCGCGGCTGAGGTCGTTGTCTTTGACCTGTTCAACGAAAAGGGAGACAAGATCCATCGGCGGGTGATGATGTCGACTGTTCCACCCATACCCCTCTAAGAACCGATCAACAATGTGCTGTGTGTGCGAGTATTTGTGATAAATCGTCGCAATCGCAGCGATTTTGGGTCGTTTTTCCATAATTAGTTTCCTTTTAAAATCACCCTTACGGTGACGGTATTGTGGAGTCAACATTTAAGGGTCTTTCAATCAATACAACCGGTGCTTGACAGCAGTCGCAATTTCCGGGTGCGACCGCTCGGATGTAGCATGTATCACAGTAGTAGTAGAGTTCATGTACAATGCCATCTTTGATAGAGGAAAATCGGGTTACCTCCAGTAATTGTGTTTTGGGAAAGACACGACCGTTGATGATCAAGTCTTTCTCATGTAACCGCTCGTCAACAAAGAGTGCCTCGGCTAACGATGTCCGTAAAAGCGTGTAGTATTTCCCATCCTCAGTCTTGACACCGTACAGGTGCCCATGGTTACCAAAGAGCTCAACTTTATAGTGTGTGTGCATCTCCTCCGCTAAGCAGACGATATTGCCGTGGAGTTTAACCTCTTGGGGTTTCTGCGTCTCAGTTGGCGGTTTGGCTCCACTCAGCAGGAAAACAAGAATAATGAAAAATGGGGCTAACCGTTTGAAATTACGCATTGCTATCCTCCTTTGCCCAGCGATTTGGACCAGGACCGGGTTGATGCTCATCGCGAACCCGCTTAAATTCTTCGGGTGTGGTGACAACATCTTCAGGGTGCAGTCGGCTCCGTGCAAGAAAACCGGCTTCCGGTTGATAGCCGGTCGGTTTCGCGGCATCCTGATAGCGTGAATCAACGCTCCACCTAACTTGGTTGCTGACATTTGGAATAGAACGGTGCGGTGTCAGATTCGTAAACAAAAGGACACTGCCAAACTTGACAGGGACGACTACCGGTTCAACTTCGGGTAATGCATCATCCGGTATCTCAAGATAAAAACGTTCAGAGGGACGATGTCGGAAAACACCGTCCCGATGCGCATGCGGGATGACTTCCATACAGCCGTTTTCAACAGTCGCATCTATCAGCGGAATCCAGATCGTGAGTTGTAAAACCGAATCGCATTTCGGCTCCATATAGCCAGCGTCTTGATGCCACGGAACGAGGGTTCGGTCATGCTCAGGGAGTTTGGGACGGACTCGGTACGCGGGGTGACACATAATCTCCTGTCCGACAAGCGACTCGGCGATGTCAAGTAGTTTCGGATTGACGAGCAGATCGAAGAGTGCGGGCCCCGTGTGCGCACCGCTGAACACCTTTTGAAATACGGCCGGGGATTGCGCCGTAATTTTCGCCAACCGAGTGTCAAACCCTTCCGTCTTAAATTCGGAATCCAGTTCACCTTCCGCGTAGAGTTGTGATGCCCCCGTATCAACAATTTCTTCAAACTCCGCAATGAGTGGGTTCAGGTCATCCGGTGCAAGGGCATCCTCGATTAGGAGATAGCCATTTTCATTAAAATCTTGGATTTGGGAATCCGTCAATACTTTCATAACGCCCCTTATATTTGGACAAGTTCAATCAAAATACCATCTGGATCGGGCGCGCACACAACACCAGCGGCATCCGGTGCACTTATGGGTTCAGATAGAAATTCGACACCGTTCTGCTTTAAGTCTTTGACGGTCTGCTGAATATCCTCCACAAAAAAGGTAAGCCAGCGGACACCCGCCGAGAACCTGTCTGCCGGTTTCGGTGGCGGTGATTCGATTTCCATCAGTTTGATGAGTGTGTTGCCTGCCTTGAGACGAACCTGCCGAAAGCCGGTTGGTGCAAGTCCGACATCGCGTGCAAGGTCATCTGGAATCTCCAGATCCAACACAATCTCAAGACCTAACTTGTTGTGATAGAAGTCCAATGATGCTGCAAAATCGCTGCAGGTAATAGCGATGTCAACAGTAGAATGTGATAAGTTTAGCACAGGTTTTTAACTCCCGTTGTTACGGCATAACGGCGTATGCCTACTACCATTAAAAACGAAGATCGCTTCTCGGAATTGACCAAGTGGACGTGCGTTATAGGTGATGTTCACGGGTATAACAACTCGTCCCAATGTTTCACAGTGCTGTGGAATCGGAATAGAAAAACCGATGTGTCCATCTGCTCTCGGCGGAATCGTTGTCTCTGCGGGAGCAATTTCCATACCCCATGATGCGGGGAGAATTGGTTGCGCAGTTGCTGTGCGCGGCTCGTCCGAATGGTTCGTTATCTCCACGCGCAACCGGGCAGTCGTTCCTGGTGCAATCTCCTGCTCGTAAGGATAACAGCGCACCCAATGTTCGTCCATACCGTAGTTGGCGTGGTCCCAAGGGAAGAGTTTGGTGTAGCATCTCTCACGCTCGGCGAGTGTATCGAGCATGCACGCAATCTCGGCATCGGTAAAATCAAATGCTGGATCAACATGGCAGTTAAAAATATGCGTCGGCTTGAGTTCCTGAATTAGACGCAGGCACTTTTCGTAGCCGACATCCGCACCAAGCAGATTCCGATTTCCAGAGCAGTAGTCGTCAATACCTGCCATCGTGAAAGAATCCCCCGCAAAGAACATCCGAGTGCCGCGTCCTTCAACGAGTAGACCTCCGTGATAATAGGTTTGACCGGGAAAATGGTAGGCTGTCATCGTGAATTCATTCCATTGCCAAGAATCACCATCCTGCGTGATGCGATCCACCCGCGTAACAGCAGGCGAAATACACGGAAGTCGGAAGCCGATTGGATTGGTGATAACCTGTGCGACAACCGTATCCGTTATCGTTTCGCACGGGAAAGTCTCTTGAAATTCGGGGATAGCGTTAACGTGGTCATCGTGATAGTGCGTTACCCAGAATTGCGTAACCTCCGAGATTTCGCCATCCGTCTGTAACTGCTGAATCTGTTTGAGGACATTCGGTGAACCGCAATCCATGACGAATGCTTCGCCGTTTTCGGAGATGATAATCCATGTTGTGCCGAAGTGCCGTAAGAATTCGGGTGGCGACTTGCCCTCTCGGATCGGCATGTGCCCAGGATTCCCTTCAAATTCGGTAAAAATCTGCGGGAAGTAGTGTCGGAGTGCAGAGATTGATACATATTTATCGTAGCAGTACGCCAACCGCTCCAAAAGTGCGTCAATTGCCCTATCTGGGTTGTCCATGATAACGCCGTGCGTTGGGATGAGTGCAGTTGGTGATGCCTGACACACCTTTTCAAGGCTTTCCTTGAGTTCATCTCGCGCACCGAGGAATCCGTGATAGTCGCTGGTCTGCTGTCCCTTCTGTAGGCTATAGAGTTCCCACAACTTACCTTCGTCGTAGATGAGGTCACCAGAGAAAGCGAAGCGTTTGTTGTCAACATCAATGAGATAGGTAACACTGCCATCGGTATGCCCTGGCGTTTCGAGGACTGTCAGTAGTGCTGAACCCCACGCAATCTGCGTGCCTTCGGTATACGTATCTGTCACTGACATCGCGCTGGCAAGCATGAGATTGTGCGGATGGTAGTTGTAGAGGTGCCATCGGTACTGTGAATTATTCCAAAAGGTTTCGACCTCGGCAAACCACGATACCTCTTTTTCTGGTACTCCAACTCGGACGTTATCGGCTATCGGGAAGCCTGCCGTATTATCGCGATGGTGGTGTGTAAAGAGGATCTGCGCAACGCTCGTGATACCGAGTTCTGCGAGCGTAGTGTGGAGAGTAGCACCATTCGGATCAATGAGGAGGGCGCGGTCTCCATCATAGAGAATGCCAGTATTGACATGCTCGTGATGGACACATAGGTGCTGACTAAGATGGGAAAATTGAGTCTCCATTTTTTAAGTTTCCTTGCGGTTCGGTCAAGTGTGTTGGGTTCCTTCAGGTTCCTTTTCGTTGTATTGTTTTTAGTCTCGTAGACACCTTTAGTAAAACCGCGCCAGCGAGAGGTATAAATACATTACTGATCCTCTGGTGTGATGTCGGGCAAAGACAAACCGTGTACTTTGGATCGCATACCGTCCTTCTCAAGGATTGCCATCTGTACCCTGCCGCGACGGCGGGCACTTTTTGAATCAGCGGGATACCATTTTCCCACCTCCCCCTCCCAACGAGGCGACATCATCACGTAATCTTCCTCATCCTCTCTTCGGCGTTGGCGATCACCTTTGGCACCAAATGCCTTGAGAAGCGCAGGCGGCTCCCCTAAAAGGTCCTCATCTTCATCGTTCTCTATCCAGTTGGTGTATGTGACAGGCTCTCCAGTTTCCCAGATCCACTCCCCCTCTTTTAGCACATCCGTCAAACCGATCCAATATGGACCGGGTCCAAAGATGGCTTCAAGCCATATCTGTTCTGCCTCATTTGTAACCGTAACCAGATGCGCTTCTTCACCAGCAGCTTGATCTTGTGCATCCTCCCAGTCATCGCACGCAATCTTCTTGTAAGCATGTCCGTTGGCTGGATTTACTATCCAGCCGCCAAGAACGTCTGGTAGATTGTGCTGCTGTCCTTCTGGTCTTTCAGACGGCAACTCGGCAAAATCAGCAAGATCGCCATTAAGTGTTAAAACCACAGTTTCATGCGGCTTATCCGCCTCCACAATAAAAGGTTCTGACACTGCCGAAAGCCCGCGATGGTTAACGGATAGCGCGTAGATTCCGAAACCGGCTATAGCGAATACAAAGTTTCCATCGGCATTTGTATGTAAGGAGCGGCGGTAAGCAGAACCAACGCCCGAATCCGAACTTAAGCGACCAATGTTAATTTGAAAAGTTGGGTCGGCAAACGGTTCACCGTTCTTGAAGACAAGTCTACCTTGAATTTTTGGTTTCGGTTGGTTTTGGATGACAACCTCTACGTCTTTGATGGCTGAACCGGGCTTGACAGCAAACGTAATTGCCCCAATCGGTTGAAAGAAAGAGAAGTCATGCGGATGAAATGTCACTTCTCCGAACTTAATGGTTTGAATCTCAGGCACAGGTCTAACATTCTGAGGAACCGGGCGCTGTGTTGCTGGATCGTTTTCCATTGGCAGGACCATTAATTGCACCATTCCGGGAGCGATGTCAGTGAAGGTGAATCGTCCTTCCGAATCAGTCTTCGATTCTAAAAAGGGTAGGCGCGCTTGGCGTTCTTTATCATTTGGAATCTTCCCCTTGAACTCAGGTGGAAAATGGGCTGGCTGCTGGCGGAGAAATGGATACAGGGACCTGTCAAACAGGGTCTCTATTGCTCCGTTTTCAGCAACCCTGACGTACAAGAGGGCAATAGATGCCTCGGCAATCGGTTCACCCTTGGTCCCGATAACGCGTCCAGATAACGTTGAGGGCTGCGCCTCAGCAACACTCTGGTATACTACCGCAAACCCCAACGCAATAACTGCCGTTAGCACTATAAAAATCTGTTTAGTGAAAGGGAAACCAATCATAACAAATATCTCCTTTGGGAATGTAGGTGCCATCCGTGCAGGGTTTACTGTGTCGCTTCTGCAGGCTCTGTAGATATATCCTCTTTTTCAAGAATTGCGTGCTTAACCATAGGCAAGAACGGATTTTCGGTTCCCATTACCATCCATCTCTTTGAAAAGAATTCTATAGCGATAGGAATTTCACGCGCATCAGTGGACACATTATTCGGTTTTTGGGAAGTTATCCAATTCGTATAAGTGACAGGTTCACTGTTGTTCCACTGCCAAGTGCCACCTTTTTCCGGAACACGCAGCCCGATCCAAAAGAACGCTTTCTCTGGATAGAGTGCCTCCAACCATTTCTGCTCCGCTGCGTCGTTAATCGCAACGAGATGTGCGTTCTCGGCTGCCGCTTTGGCTTTCGCGTCTTCCCAACTATCACACTGAATTCTTTTGTAAGCGTGGTCATTTGCAGGATTCACCGCCCACGCTGCTAATCGCGCTTTCACCCGCTCTTTTCGGCTGACACGATGTTCCTCTAAGTCTTTGAGGACCAAAACAAGTTCATCGTTCCGCTGTCCCGCTTTAAGACGAAACCACCGTGATTTCGCGGATGCACCATCGCACTTCACGATCACCGAGTATTCCGCAGTCTCATCTGGATAGTATGACACGAAATAACCTTCGGCATCGGTTCTAACACCTCTTCCTGAAGAACCAGCACTACCACCACTGGGGAGAATAAAAAGGGTGGTTTCCCGCCGCCGTCTCCGGACAGTAAGACTAATGTCCGTATTGGTAAGTGGCGTTCCATCCTTTAAAAGCACCCGCCCTCGAATTCGCATCCGAGGCGGTTTCACATTAACCACAACATCCTCAAGATGCGTCCCCGGTTCAATCGTAAAGGTGAGTTTACCGAACCAAGTCGGAAAATTCTGAAGAAACGCTGTGGAATAGAAGGTTAAATCCCCAACCTCAAGGGATATAATTTCATAATTTGAAGCACTTTCAGGAAACATCACGAATTGCGATGAACCGGCATCTATGTTATGGAAAGAGAAGCGTCCATCTTTGTCGGTTACCGCGCGTAACCAAGACGCGAAAGGCATGCGCGGTACCATGTCCCTCGGTTCCTTAATTTCGACAGGTTTAATAGCCAGTTCAAGTCCGGCAACCGGTTTTCCTTTGGCAGCTATAACGCGACCGGAAAGGCTTGATTTACCCTCCTGCGCAATACCATCCGAAGAAAACACCAATGTAAGCACAGCAATACCAACAAGAATCGTGACATGGAATCTTCTGAAATGTGAATACCTCATAATTTAATTTCCTTCCTTCTCAAGGATTGCCATGCGTGCGACTTTCGGATGATCAGCAGTCTGCCATTTTCCGATCCCCCCGCCCCAACGCCAATCAGACATGATAACAAAGTCTCTTCCTTCTTCTTCTCGGCGTCGATCTTCACCTTTGAAGCCTAAGAACTTCAGAAAAGCAGGCGGTTCACTCACAAACCGATCATCTTCATCGTTCGCTTTCCAGTTGGTATATGCAAAGGGTTCCCCGGTGCCCCACTGCCACTCACCTTCTTTCGCAACATCCGTCAGCCCAATCCAATACGGACCTAATCTAAAAACGGCTTCAAGCCATATCTGTTCTGGCTCATTCGTAATCGTAACCAGATGTGCTTGCTCAGCAGCAGCTTGGATTTGCGCATCCTCTCGGTCCTTGCATTCAATCCATTTGTAAGCGTGTCCATTTGTGGGATTTATTATCCACACACCTAGAATGTCTGAGACATATGAGGGGTGATACAGACGCTGTTTTTTGGGTTTCTCAGGTGGTGACACAGAAAGGTCGGCAGAATTGCCGTTAAGTGCCAAAACCACCTTTTCATGCAGTTCGTTATCTTCAATGATAAAAGGTTCTGACGCTGCGGAAAGCCCATGATGGTCAATGGACAGTACGTAGATTCCGGGGGTGTATGTAGCATATACGAAGTTTCCATCTGCATCTGTCTGAAAGGAACGGTTGAAGCCATAACCATCTGCACCATCCAAATCCAATTGATCAATCTTAATTTTAAGGGATGTATCAGCAAACGGTTCACCGTTTTTGAAAATGATCTTGCCTTGAACAACCAGTTGACGCTCCATGATAACTTCTACGTCTTTGATGTCCGTCCCCGGTTCAATAGCAAAAGTAGCAGCCCTTGACGAATCATGAAAGTCATGCGGGTAGAATGTCACGCCCCCGAACTTAATCGCTCGGATCTTAGTGTGGTCTGGCTGCGATGGGTCACCTTCTGTCATCGGATTACGGAGTACCGCTAATCTTGTTTGGCTTTGGGTGATTTTAGTGAAAACGAACCGACCTTCTCCATCAGTTTGTGTTGTTGATATCTGCAGCATCAGGGTTGCGCCGACGACTGGTTCACCTTCTGCAGTGATTACACGTCCGGATAACGTTGCGGGCTTTTCCTCAGCGGCACCGTGAAATGCTAATGCAAGACTTAGCGTAGTGAGTGCTATTGGCAATATAAAGGTGTACTTTGCAGAACGGAGAGCTGTCATAGTAAATATCCTCTTATAGTAGACTTGTCTGCTTCTGACGTGGTTAGTAGTGTTCTTTTTCGAGGATTGCGTGCTTAATCGCGGGTCGTAGTCGGTTCTGAGTATCAATTGCCATCCATTTCTTTGAAGCAAAAATTAGGGCGATGGGAATTTCGCCTACACCGTCGGTTGTGCTATCAGGTCTGCCCGCGGTTCCCCAATTGGCATAAGCGAGAGATTCACCGCTGTCCCACTGCCATGCCGTCCCTTTTTCTGGCACCCGCAGCCCGATCCAACAGAACACTTTCTCTGGATAAAGCGCCTCCAGCCATTTCTGCTCCGCTGCGTCGTTGATAGCGACAAGATAGGCACCTTCGGCTTCCGCTTCAGCTTTCGCGGCTTCCCAACTGTCGCACTGAATTCTTCTGTAAGCGTGATCATTTTCGGGGTTCACTGTCCATACTGCCTGCCGTGCTTTCTCTCTTTTGCTTCGGTTCTTACGGTGTTTCTCCAAGTCGTTGAGTCTCAAGACGAATTTATCGTACTTCTCGCCCTTCTCAAGGCGCACCCATCTTGATTTCGCGGATGCTCCGTCATATTTCACGACCACTGAGTATTCTGCAGCACCTCTTAGATGATATGTTACAAAGTAACCTTGGGCATCGGTCCAAGCAGTAAATCTTGAATGTCCACCGCTTGCACTCCAGCCGCGCGGAAAAAGGAAGAAACCCTTATGACTCCGTCGTCGCCGTCGAATAGTTAGACTAATCTCCGCATTGGCAAGCGGTGTTCTGTCTCTTAAGAGCACTCGTCCGCGGATTCGTGTCCGAGGTGATTTCACTTTGACCACTACATCCTCAAGGGATGTGCCGGGTTCAATAGCAAAAGTCAGTTGACCTAACCAAGTCGGAAAACCGATACCATCTACCTCATAATAACGGAAGGTCAAATCCTTGATTTGAACGGATACAATTTCAAAACGCGAACCGTGTTCTGGAAACATCACTAACCTCGATGAAACCGAATCAATATTAGAGATAGAGAAACGCCCTTGCTCATCCGTTACCGCTCGTGGCCAAGAGGCAAGCGGCGCGAGTTGTCCTATCTCCTTTCCCATGTTAACTTCGACCGGTTTAACGGCAAGACTGAGCTTAGCAATCGGGTTTCCATCCGTATCTACAACGCGGCCGGAAAGGCTCGATTTACCGTTTTGTGCAGTGCTGTTCCAAGAGAATAGGAGTGTCAGCGCGACAATACTCACGAGAATAGTGATGTAGGGCATGCTGAAACGTGAAAAGCGCATAACTTAAACTCCTTTAGCCGCGGAAAGATAGTTGACTACTTCGTGCTTCACACAAACACCGCAGGCGAAACCTGAAACGTTTCTGCTAAAGCGTGAATGTGCGTGACCGTCAGATCCCGTTCCCCATTAAGAATTTCCAAAACGATCAAATCCTATGCCTCAGCGAACTGCGGTCTACCGAGAGCATCCGTTCTACCTTGGCGTTTATAATGTGGCAGATGTCCGCCTGCGTCGGCTAAGATTCGTTCTTGGGCAAGTGCGATCCGCTCTGCGCTTTCGCCAGCGATGTTGTGCTGACAGTCGATGTCTGCCTCAAGGTCAAACAGCCGTATGCCGTCATTAAAATCGACGCTGGAGAAATACCAACTCTTCGCGTCTTTATACCAGACGGAGTTGACATAGCGACAGGTCAGGTATTCACGTGATTCAAAACCGCTTTTGCCTTCAACAAGTGGGAGCAGACTTTGCCCTTGAATCTCGCCAGCAGGTTCCACTTGGCTCGCCGCCATAACAGTAGCAGGGACATCCAGCGTATAGACAAACTCATCGCAAGTCGTGCCGCCGTTGATACCTGACGGATGGCTTACAAGCATAGGAATGTCCATTGTGCCCGGATACATAAAGTTTGCAGGTTTGCCGGTGGCTTTGTCTGGATTCTCTGCGAAGTTTGTGCCGTGGTCTGCGAGGAAGATGATGAGTGTATTCTCACGCAGTCCGAGGCGATCAATCGTATCCACTAACCTGCCGAACCATGTATCCACGAGGGTTACCAGACCTGCGTAGTTGGCTTTCACGCTTGGCAGCCGTGCTTCAAGTTCCTCATCCTTGAGTGAACCGTAGGGGAGGTTAAGACAGATAGGTTCGCGATCCTCTCGGCTACCGTAGAGATCGTAGTAGTGGATGGGTGCCTCCCATGTTTCGTGCGGTGTGAACCCATCAACATAGAGATAAAAGGGTGTGTTTTGATGATTGTGTTCAACGAATTCAATTGCAGAACGGAACAGTCGGGCAGTGGGCCATGTCTCTTCTGGACGTTCGGGTTGGACGTTCACGATATGTGCGCGGATACGTTCCGGATTCCCACGATATCGAGAGATCAACGCAGGATCGGCGTGTGCGCCGCCACGGTATCTGTCTTCGGCTTGACCGCGAACAAACTGCCACTGCCGGAATCCTCGTGTGAAGTTCATCCCCGGTACGAAATAGTGTGGTACATCGGCGAAGAATCCGGTGTGATACCCGTTTCGGACGAGCGATTCAGCGATTGCGGGTTCATCGGACGACATCGGCTGCCAACCCGGGGTATAGACGTTGTCCCACGGCACTGGGGTATACGTACTAAACGGATAGGCACGTCTGCCGGTATGTAGGGTGCGGCGCGTCGGAATCGTCGGTAGGCATTCCGGGTGCGCGTTCGTAAATCTGACACTCTGTTCGGCGAACCGTGCTAAATTCGGTGTCTGAATCCAATCATTGCCGTAAGGACTGAGATATGCAGTTCGTAACGTATCTGAAACAACAACAACTATGTTCCAACTCATTTTTTTAAGTTTCCTTGCGGTTCGGTTAGGTGAACTCTGGTTAATTAGTGCTTTTCCGTATATCCGCTTTCCACTACGTTCCAAGCTACGCGCTTGAGTTGTAGATAGAAGCAGATTCTAAATTTCCTTGCGGTTCGGTTAAGTGAATGCTTGGGACTTACGCATCTCCTCTTAAAGTCCCTTTACCGCCCGATAAGGGGGGATAAAGGGGGTGTTTTTATTCGGGTGTTTCTTCTAAAGGGATTTAAGGGGTTAAAAACACCGAAATTACTGGTTTTTGCGTAAGTTCTATTCTGGTTAAGCGGAGTAATCGAAAACGAGGACATCCTCAACAAGTGGACGGATGTGTTCACCTGCCACTTGACGGTGAAAGGGGTGTGGCAGATAGGCATCGCGTGCCGCTTCGTCTGTGAAACGGACGATAAAACCGTACGCATATCCTTGGCTTTTGCCCTCAGGACTGTTGTTCGTCCCAGCAGTTATAGATTCAATGCCGGGGATTTCGTCAGCCATTCCTAAAAGTGCATCGGATAAGGTCTCCAGTTGTGCATCGGTGACTTCCGACTTCAACTTGAGTAGGACGATGTGTTCAACCATTATGATTTCCTTTTTCCATTGTGAAATTTGCTTTGGTAAATTCAAGAAAAGTGTTGTATAATCTTTAAAAGTATTACACAAACAGTGTTTTTTTTCAAGGTTTCTACGAAGTTTGGAAAGCAAACTACAAAGGAGTGTCAAAATGAGACTGATTTATGTTTGTATAGCTACACTGTTCCTCGTTGCTTCGTTAATTGCCTTCGCCGAAAAGGTGGAAGTCACGAAGATAGAAGACAATAAGAACGGTGCTTATCAAGCCACTGAATTGGAAGAAAAGGGGAAATTTTTCCATGATCGGGACTACACGATTACAAATATCCCGAAAGAATTTCTTGGCTTAACACAAGTCTCCACTTCAGCGGATTGTCCGGGTGGACAGGACTACCGACTCACATTTGAAATTGACCGGCCGGCTTATGTCTACCAAGCATGGGATAGCCGTCATAAACGCCCTGAAGATCGCGGTCAAGAACCGAAGGGTTGGTTCACGAAAGGATACACCGATACAGAAAAAACGCTGGTCCTTGATGCGCCGCACCCACCTGTCGAGTATTTTATCTACAAATCCAATGAACCGTTTCCGGAAGGAAAAGTGGAATTGCTCGGTATTGACGAGGTTATTGGAGACCCGGTCATCATGTGGACGATCTTCCTTGAAGAAGGGCAACTCCCCGTAAGCCCAGTTGGAAATTTGACCACAACTTGGGGTGACATTAAGACAGATTAGCAGTAGTGTCATTCAAACCGTATCCGATTACAGGCGGGCACATCAGCCCGCCTTTTATTCACCTACCTCCAGCAAACCAACAGCGTTAAATCTAAAATTCTACTATCCATTTTCGCCGTCGCAGACTCTATAATACAAGCAACTGATGTGACCCCTCGCGCTATCTTCAATTACTACGAAATGTGAGGTTGATAATAAAAATTGAAGTGTACACATAGGGTGGGGTGAAGTATATAGGGGTGGTGTCTATCTATCTAATCTTCTCTATTTTTTTCGCCAGAACTGTTCATTGGACGATCACAGCGCATATTTTTTCGTAAAATTCCGAAAAAATATGGCATTTACCCTTAACTTTTCCGATTTCATGTTTATAATTAAAGTAAGAGATCCTATAAATCAATCTGCAACAAGCATCAGGGCACTTCTTTTGGTAAAAAGTTGACGACTTCATTGATACCAAAAGGGTTCTCTTTGGACAAAAGAATCCTTCATTTATTTATCACGCTCACGTTGAAGAAAACTAATCCGACGCGCCGCAAAACCGAAGGAGATGGAAAAATGAAACGCCTATTTTTTACCGCCATTTTGTTGAATACTGTGCTTCTTCTTACCAGTTTCGCACAAGACAATACGAAAACCGGATTACCTGAAGGTGCCATTGCACGACTTGGAAAAGGTGGCATTAATATCATGCGGTTTTCACCTGACGGTACTCGTCTTGCTGTGGGAACAGATGTCGCGGTGTGGTTATACGATGTACCCGATGGAAAAGAGACTGCGCTGTTTACAGAACATCCCGGCCAAGTCAATGCAATCGCATTCTCAACAGATGGAAAAATACTCGCAAGTGGTGGATTTAATAATCCTATTATCCAATTATGGGATCTGGATACCGATAGTAAACTCTCAACACTGACATTACCTGAAGAAATACAGTCAATATCAACACTGACATTCGCCAAAGATAACACAATGCTCATCAGTTTGGACAACTCTGGTAACATTAACTATTGGGATGTTGTCACCCGCGAAAAAGCGTTGGATATAGTTACAGAGCTGTCGCCATACGATGCAGTGGCAGTGTCAAAAGATGGCAGCACTTTCGCCACTGGAGATAGACATGGCACAATTCACCTATGGAATGCAACTATGGAACATCAGTTTGAAGATTGGGGTGATGATCCAGAGGACCAAGATATTTTGGCATTGGCGTTCTCATCGGATAGAAAAATCCTCGCAAGTGGAAGTGAAGA